>JARKSS010000045.1 GCA_029974175.1 Vicinamibacterales bacterium | reverse complement strand
GGTCGGCGGCGTGAAGGGCGGCCGCAGCAAGACGAGCCTGCAGAACAAGCCGCGCGTCTACATCGAGGCGGGCTGGCACCTGCTCTGCGTGGGCCCCGCCAAGCGCCTCACGAAGATCTGGGCCGACGGGAAGGTGATCTGGAGCGGGTCTCTCAACTCGACCGACGACCCGTGCGGGACCTCGGTCCCGCTCGGGAACGGCGACGAGTTCGAGATCTACTGGGGCGAGGTCGACCAGCCGACGAACACGTTCCTCGGTGCCAGCTCGCGCGTGAACGTCACCTCGCGCTGGCCCTACCACTGCTACGTGCTGTGGACCCAGAAGGGCCTTGGGCCCTCGCCGCGCTGGCCGCAGATGGAATACGAGCTGGAGGTCGAGTGCGAGCTCGAGGACAAGCTCGCCAACGCGGCTGGCGGCTACATCGACGGCAGTGGCGACAGTCCGGCCAAGCCGAGCGGCGTGAACCCTGCGCACGTCCTGGCCGAGCTGCTCTTCCAGCCGTTCCCGCACGGGCTCGGGCTCTCCACCACGGACTGGGACACGAGCTTCCTGGAGGCGTTCGCCGAGGAGGCCAACGCGCTGCGGCTGCCCGCCTCGATCTACGCGGCGGACGGCGAAACCGCTGAGAGCGTGATCGCTCGGATCATGCAGGACCACGGGATCTTCCTGCGCTGGTCGGGCCGCCCGATCGCGGAGAACACCGACCTGCTGAGCGGGCTTCTCGTCCACTACCCGTTCCGCGAGAGCAACTACCTCGCTGACCACAGCGGAAACGCGCGCGACCTGACGGAGGTCGGCTCCAGCGTCGACGTCGACAGCGAGGGGATCATCGACGAGTGCGCTGCGCTGGCGGGCAGCACGTCGCACTATCTGCGCGGGGCCAGCAACGTCACCGAGCTGGACTTTCAGCCGCTGGCCTCCGATTTCACCCTGGCCTTCTGGGTGAACATGAGCCAGCTGAGCGCGATTTCCGGCTCGGGGCAGGCCCTCTGGGCGAAGTTCAACCCGTTCGCGGACGACGGCTGGTATTTCGTCGTCTACAACAACGACAGCTTCGTGACCTTCCAGACCAAGGTCGCGGCGGTCGCTTCCCCATCGGCGCTCACCACGGACCAGTGGCACTTCGTGGTCTGCCGCAGGCAGACCGCCGGCGGGACTCACGCAGGCGTGTCGGTCTGGCTCGACGCGGTGAAGGGCGGATCAAACACGGGCGGCGGTGGCCTGCAGGACATCAGCCCCTCTGGGTCGCCCACCACCTTCGGCGTGATCCACGGTGCGAGCGGCACCCTGTTCCCGTCCAACGCGCGCGTTGACGAGGCCATGGCGTGGGACCGTGCTCTCGACCCCGAGGAGATCACCTACCTCTACAACAACGGGCTTGGCCGCGACCTCACGCGGCACTACAAGGGCTGGCAGTTCGTGCGGCTGCGCGAGGCCTGCCTCGCTGACGAGCTGAGCGACGGCCTGCCCGCCTACCTGCCCGCACCGGCCGGCATGCTGGACTCGCCTCTGCCCGAGATCGAGGTGAATCACGCCGAGCGCGGCGCCACGCAGATCGTGTTCGCGTTCAACGACGCGGGGCGGGACTACCGGCAGAGCACGATCGCGGTGGGCGACGACGCCCAGGCCTTCTACCTCGAATACCAGCGCGCTCAGAACGTCGACCTGCCCACGGTGATCGACTTCCAGGCTGCCGCAGTGCTCGCCGCGCGCCGCGGCCAAGAGGAACTCGGCGCCGCCGCCCGCTACGTGTTCGCCATGAACCGGGGGGCGCGCGCGTTCTTGCCGGGCGACCGGATCAGCGTCAGCGGCTACGGGGTGCTGCGCGTCGTTCAGGTCGAGCTGGAGCAGCATGGCGGGGCCCGCGTGCAGGCCGTGTTCGACACCTTCTCCGTCCCCGCCAGCGGCTACGAGCCAGCGGACGGAAGCAGCGGCGGGACCGCCGGCCCGACCGGAACGCCCCTGGCCGACCTCGCGTTCGCGGTCCTGGAGGTGCCGGCTCACCTGCTGGGCGCGCCGGGCACTCCGCCCGCGGTCGTCGTCCCGCGGATCCGGGCCAACGCCGACCAGACCTTCGCGGACTTGTGGATCA
>JARKSS010000029.1 GCA_029974175.1 Vicinamibacterales bacterium | reverse complement strand
CGATCCAGGTGCGAGCCGGCTGAGGGTTCACGACTGTCCAGCCGCTTCCGGCGGCGGGATCGGCGGCGGAATCGTGGGCGGCGTCACCGGCCCCCATCCGCGGCCGTGGCGCCCGAAACCGGTCAGCAGCGCCCCACCGAGGCCCATCGTCCACGCCACGTACTCCACGAGGAAGCCCGCGACGAGGAACAGGGCGGCCACCCACGCCAACGCCCCCCCGCCGAGCGACACGACGCGACCGATGACGGTCAGGCCCCAGATCAGCGCGAGTCCCGCCACTACCGTTCCCACGGTGCCCGGCACGCTGCGCGACGAACGGTCCACCAGGGCGCTGGCAAAGGCCGACGCCGAGCCGGCGAAGCCAAGCAGCAGCGCCAGGAAGAACGCAAGTACCGCGAACGGCACGAGCACCAGCAGCGGAATCCCGACGATGGAGACCACCAGCACGAGGGTGGCGATCACCAGCAAGGGCACGAACAGCAGTTGCGCGAAGAGCCCGGTCAGCACGCACTTCCACGGCTCGAACCGCACGGCATCGCGGATGCGCCCCACCGGGCCGGGCAGCAGCAGCGTCATCAGGACGGCGAGCAGCGCGAACAGCGCAATCCTGAGCAGCGTGCCCATCAGGCGGAAGCCGTGCCACGGCTCGCGATCCCAGGTCGCCGGGATCGAGTGCGGCCAGCGGAGCGGGCGGATGTTGATCCGGGGCACTTGGAACTGCACCGAGTTGATCTGGCCCGAAACGGCTGCACCTGGATCGCGCGACACCGCCCCGCCAACCGACGTCACGTCGCCGTGGATCTCGGCGCGCGGCCCCAGGGTGACCCCCCCGCCGACCGCGACCACCGCGTCGCTCACGCGGCCATTCACGTAGACCGAACCGAGGACGGCGACGACCGGCCCGTTCACCTGCTCGTCCTCCTCGATGCGGATGTCGCCGCCAATGCGCACCCGCCCCTCGGTGCGGCGTTCGTACGTCCGCTCCGGGGAGGGCCGGCGCGCCTCCGGCAGCCGCCTGGGTGGCGTCTTGGGAACAGGAGGAAGCACCGACGGCGCGTCGTCCGGACCGGGCTCAGGCGTTCGTCGTTCCTCGAGAAGGAGCCGCCGCCGCTCCTGCGGCTCCAGGTAGGTCAGTTCGATCACCGCGTCGGCATCCCGCCCAAGCCGCGCGCGCAACTCGGAACCAGTGACCTCAGACCCGTTGATGGCAACAGTCCCGTTGCGCAGCTCGATGGCGCCGACACCGGCTCGCGGCGTTCGCGGCACGAGCACGACGCCCCCGGTGACTTCGAGCACGGCAAAGCGCGCGTGAACCTGGTCCCGCAACCGGTCGCTTCTCTCCTCCTGGCCCGCCTCGGCGGGCTGGAGATCCCCGGGGCTCGCGGCGCCGGACGCCGCGGCCACCGTTGACACCAGGAGAACGAGCAGGCCCGCGATGACGGGGGCTCGAGAAGATGCGGCGGACATCACCAGCACTCCTTTGCGGGAGCGAGCAGACGGCGCAAGCCCACGTACCCGGCCACAGCGAGCAGGACGTTGAGCAACAGGATGAGGGGCCCGGGACCGGTCGCGCAGGCCTGGAGCACCGCCTCGCCCACCGACGCGGCGACCGACCAGGCGGCGCTTGCGGCGGAGGCCGCGCCCCCCGCCAGCGCGACAAGGCGAACGAAGGCCGAGGCGACCCGCGGGCCGGGACCGGCCAGCAGCTCGAACAGGCCGACGCCCGAAAAGAACGCGATCGGCAGCCCCATCAGGACCATCGCCAGCCCGATCACGACGCGCACCGGCACACCCAGCCACGCCGGGGAGGGTTCGCGGGCGCGCAGGGCGCGTTCGACGACCAGGTCGGCAAAGCGGGCGGGCGGGGAAAGCCGCTCGGTGCTGGCGGCGAAAACCCGCGCAAAGGCCGCGTCCGCCTCGTCGAGGCGGCCGGCCAGCTCGGCTTCGATCCAGCCGGGCAGTTCGCCTCCGGGACGATGGCTGTCGCTGCTCATCACTGTCAACTCCTACGGCCCGCCGGGCCGGGCGGTTGCATGGAGGGGGTCCGGCCCCAGCCGGCGGCCTCCAGGTGGCGGGCCATCTCGGCCCGTGCCCGGTGCAAGTAGCTCTTCACCGTGCCGACGGGCAGGCCGGTGATGGTCGAGATGTATTCGTGGCCGAGGTCCTCGTGGTATCGGAGGATCACAAGCCGACGGTACTCGGGCCGCAGGCGGGCCAGCGCGGCGTCGAGGGCGCGTGCGAGCTGACGGCGCTCCGCTTCACGGCTGGTGTCCGCCCCCGGGTCCGAGGCGTTGGTAAG
>JARKSS010000023.1 GCA_029974175.1 Vicinamibacterales bacterium | reverse complement strand
CCGCATGTCGTTGGTCTCGAGGCTGTAGGGGATCATCAGCTGCTGGCGGCCGGCATGCTCGAACCAGGACGGCATGTCGTCGTCCATGTTGTCGGCCAGCCAGTCGAAAAGGCCTGTCTCGGCCGCAAGCTCGACGGTGTTGTCCGAACAGCGGCCGGTGTACCAGCCCTTCGGCGCCTCGCCCACCACCTCGGTGTGCAGCCGCACCGCCTCGGCCATGTGCCGGGCCTCCTCCTCGCGGCTGATCCTTGCGTAGTTGATCCACTTCCAGCCGTGGCTGGCGATCTCCCAGCCCGCTTCCTTCATCGCGGCGAGCTGGGCGGGCGAGCGGGCGAGCGCGGAGGCGACGCCGTAGATGGTGAGCGGCACGCCCCGCGCGACGATGAGGTCGCGCACGCGCCAGAAGCCGGCGCGCGCGCCGTACTCGTAGATCGACTCCATTCCCCAGTGGCGCATTCCCGGCCAGGGCTGGGCGTTCGGGATCTCGGAGAGGAAGGCCTCGGACGCCTCGTCGCCGTGGAGGATGCAGTTCTCGCCCCCCTCCTCGTAGTTCAGCACGAGGCTCACCGCGACACGCGCGCCACCGGGCCAGTTCACCTGCGGTGGCTGCCCGCCATAGCCCTGCATGTTCCGCGGATAGCGCATTCGCCTGCCCCCTTGCCGGTTCCGGTCTGCCGACACTCTAGAACAGCGAATGCCCGAGGGCTTTCAAAATTCGCCTGAAACTCCTTATCCCCGGCCGGGCCGCACGCCGGGGCTGGACCGCCACCGGAAACCGCCCGAAGGTGGGGCGGCAGCAGGGGGACCGGGATGGCCGACGGATATCTGACGACGCACGTGCTCGACGCCGCCCGCGGCTGTCCCGCCGCCGGCATGCGGGTCGACCTCTACCGGATCGAGGGCGAGAGCCGGACCCTGGTGCGCAGCGTCACCACCAACGACGATGGCCGCACCGACAGCCCGGTGATCCCGAAGGGCGAGCCGATCGTCGGGGAGTGGGAACTGCTGTTCCACGCCGGGGCCTATCTCGACGCCGCCGGTGCGGCCGGCGAGAGCCCGCGCTTCCTCGACCGGGTGCCGATCCGGTTCGGGATGGCGGA
>JARKSS010000538.1 GCA_029974175.1 Vicinamibacterales bacterium | reverse complement strand
CAGGATCTTGCCGCCGAAGAGCCAGGCGACCGGATCGTTCGCGGCGTTCTCGCCGACGCCGCTGATGATTGTCTGGCCGGTGAACCAGACCGCGCCCCAGATCGTCAGGCCGCGCAGGATGTAGAGAAAGGCGAGCGTGACGATGAAGGACGGCAGCCCGGTGCGGATCACTAGCCAGCCGTTCACCGCGCCGAGCCCGGTGCAGAAGGCGAAGGTCGTGAGGATCGCCGCCCAGAGCGGCCAGCCGAGCTGGACCGTAAGCACCGCCATCATCAGCCCGGAAAAGCCGATCATCGACCCGACGGAGAGGTCGAACTCGCCGGCGATCATCAGGAGGCAGGCGCCGACCGCGATCACCATGAACTGCGCCGAGACCACGGTCCAGTTCATCACCCCTTCGGCCGCGAACATGCCGCTGTCGCCGGCGATCGCGCCGAAGAGGGCGAACACGAGGATCGTCCCGCAGATCCCGCCGAGTTCCGGCCGGATCAGCGCGCGCCGGAGCGGCGACATCGGCTTGACGCGAGGATCCGGGCCGCCCGGTTCCGCCATGGCTTTCCTCCCCAGGGAACTGCCGGGGCAGGGGTCTGGCGCCCCGGTCCCCGGCCGTCCCGCGTCAGCGATACTGGCCCGCGAGCGACTCGACGAGCGCGATGTTGTCCTTCGTGACGAACCCCGGCCCGGTGAAGATCGAGTTGGCCGGCGCGACGCCGTAGCGGACGTAGTTGGTCAGCACCTGGATCGGGATCGACCCCTGCAGGAAGGGCTGCTGGTCGATCGCGAAGGCGATGGTGCCGTCCTTGATTGCGGCCGAGATCTCGGCCGAGAGGTCGAAGGTGCCGAAATAGATCGTGCCGTCGAGCCCCATGTCCTTCACGGCGCGGATCGAAGGCTCGGCCGAATTCGGCCCGAGCGTCAGGATCGCCCCGGTGTCGGAATTGGCGGTCAGGTAGGCCTTGACCTTGTTCTGCACCTCGGACGGGTCGATGCCACTGTCGATCATCTGGCTGCCGAGGTCGATCCCGAGCCCGGCGGCGAAGCCTCGGCACCGCTCCACGGAGGCGGGATTGGTGATGTAGTGGTTGACGCAGAGGAACGAGGTGACGCCCGCCTCCTTCGCCCGCTTGCCGGCGCCGAGCCCGGCCTCGTATTCCGGCTGGCCGACATGCAGGAGGGCGCCGAGCTCCTGGCTCTCCTCGACGGTGCCGGAGTTCACCGTGACGACCGGGATGCCCTTGGCCACCGCGTCCTTGATCGGGCCTTCCAGCACGCTGTAGTCGGCGATCGTCACGATGATGCCGTCGACGCCAGCGGCCGAAGCCTGCTGCACGAGGCGCGCCATGTCGGCGAGATCGCCGGTCGGCGGATTGCGGTACTCGGTGTTCACCCCCATCTGCTCGTTCGTCACCTTGATCGCGTTCTTGATGACGTTGAACCAGCTGTCGCTGTCCGGGCCGTGGCTGATCCAGACGAACTGCTCGCCGTCCGCCCGCGCCACCCCCACAACCGCCGCGGCCGCAAGCGTCAGGCCGAGCACGGCAGATGCCAGCATTTTCCTCATCGTGGGCTTTCCTCCAGTCGCGGCTTCCCGTTCCTTCCCGCCGGAAGCCCGGGGCGGGGCGGGAGCAGGCTACCCGCTTCGCCGCCTGCTTTGCCAGTGCGGCGTCGCGCCGGCACGGCCTGGGCCGGTCAGGCGCCGAACACCCGGGCGAAGATCGTGTCGACCTGCCTCGTGTGGTAGTCGAGGTCGAACAGCGCCTCGATGCCGGCCTCGCCGAGCGCCGCCACCACCTCCCGGTCGCCCTTGAGCTCGGCCATGAAGTCCGCGCCCTGCTCCCAGACCTTCATCGCGTTGCGCTGGACAATCGCGTAGGCGTCCTCGCGGCTGACCCCGGCCTGGGTCAGCGCGAGGAGCACCCGCTGCGAATGGATGAGGCCGCGGAAGCGGTTCATGTTGCGCAGCATCGCCTCGGGATAGACCACCAGCCGGTCGATGACCCCGGTGAGCCGGGCGAGCGCGAAGTCGAGCGTCACGGTGGCGTCCGGCGCGATGCCGCGCTCGACCGAGGAGTGGCTTATGTCGCGCTCGTGCCAGAGCGCGACATTCTCCATCGCCGGCACCACGGCCATCCGCACCAGCCGGGCAAGGCCGGTCAGGTTCTCGGTCAGCACCGGGTTGCGCTTGTGCGGCATCGCCGAGGAGCCCTTCTGGCCCGGCGAGAAATATTCCTCCGCCTCCAGCACCTCGGTGCGCTGGAGGTGCCGGACCTCGATCGCCAGACGCTCGATCGAGCTGGCGATGACGCCGAGCGTGGCGAAGAACATCGCGTGCCGGTCGCGCGGGATCA
>JARKSS010000537.1 GCA_029974175.1 Vicinamibacterales bacterium | reverse complement strand
GCTCGCAACAAGTACGAAGTCGATCATGAGACCGGGCGGATCCGGCTGGACCGGATGCTCTTCACGTCGATGGCCTACCCGAGCGACTACGGCTATGTCGAGGACAGCCTCGGCGAGGACGGCGACCCGCTCGACGCCCTCGTGCTCCTCGACGAGCCGACCTGGCCGGGATGCCTGGTGCGTGCACGCCCGATCGGCATGTTCCACATGCGTGACGAGGCCGGCGGCGACGACAAGATCCTCTGCATCCCCGCCGGGGACCCACGCAAGAGCCACATCAAGGAACTCGAGGACATCAACGAGTTCGATCGGCTCGAGATCCAGCACTTCTTCGAGACCTACAAGGACCTCGAGCCGGGCAAGTCCGTCGAGGGCGCCCACTGGACCGGTCGCGTCGAGGCCGAGGAGACCGTGCGGCAGGCCGTGCAACGAGCCAAGGACGCAGGGCTGTCGACGGCGCGCTGGCGGACCCCGGAGATGGGCAACAAGGCCATTGCCGAGTTCCAGAGCAAGGTCCGGCACAGCGAGGCCGAGTTGCAGGCGGCGATCCAGAAGGCCGTGCGCGAGCTGGCCACGAAGGACAATCCGCTCAGCGACGACTGAGAGGCCTTCCTCGACCACGACAAAGGTGCCGCGCCCCTTCCCCGGGGCACGGCACCTTTGTCGTTGCCGTCGGCTCAGTAGCGTGCGACGGTCTGGATGAGATCACCTGAGTAGTAGATCGACGAGATCTTGACGACCGTGCGGCTGTTGGGGGCGTGGATCATCTGCCCGTTGCCGATGTAGATGCCGACGTGGTGGTTCGTCGGGCCACTGTTTCCGAAGAAGACGAGGTCGCCGGGCTGGGCCTGGGACAGGGGGATCTTCGTGCCGTTGTTGTACTGCCACTGGCTTCCGTGCGCCATGTAGACGCCGATCTGCTTGTAGGCCATGAGGGTGAGGCCGGAGCAGTCATAGCCGACCGGCCCCTCGCCGCCCCAGATGTAGGGCTTGCCGAGTTGCGCGTAGGCGTAGTCGAGCACCTTCTGCTTGTTGCCGCTCACCGCCGGCTTGGTCGGTGCGGGTGGCGTCGTGGGTGCGGCCGGCGTCGTCGGTGCCGTCGGCGCGGTAGGGGTGGCCGGTGTCGTCGGTGCCGTCGGGCTGGTGGGAGCCGGGGCGTTCTTGGCTGCTTCAGCAGCTGCTGCGGCCGCCGCGGCTGCCACAGCATCGCGCGCCGCCTGGTCGGCGGCCGCCATGGCCGCTGCTTCCCGAGCAGCGGCTTCGCGTGCTGCAGCCTGCTTGGCCGCGGCGTCCGCGGCCGCCTGATCAGCGGCCGCCTTCGCGGCCGCTTCGGCAGCGGCCCGCGCGGCGGCGGCCTGGTCGGTGCGGGTGGCGCCGTGGGTGCGGCCGGCGTCGTCGGTGCCGTCGGCGCGGTAGGGGTGGCCGGTGTCGTCGGTGCCGACGGGCTGGTGGGAGCCGGGGCGTTCTTGGCTGCTTCAGCAGCTGCTGCGGCCGCCGCGGCTGCCACAGCATCGCGCGCCGCC
>JARKSS010000536.1 GCA_029974175.1 Vicinamibacterales bacterium | reverse complement strand
CCCGCCCCCACCACGGCCTCAACCCTTCAGATCGCAAAGAACACGAAGAAAACCACCGTGAACCCGCCGGCTTTCGACGGCCTCCCGTACCCGCTCGCCCCGAGCGCCGTGGGGGGGACCGCCTGACGGCCAGTCGTCCTTCCTGCCCTTGTGTCCTATGTGGCTTCCGAGGCTCAGCGTTCGTAGCTCGGGATGAAGGCGATCGGGCGGGTCTCGACGAAGTCGCGCACGAAGAGGTCGGTGCGCGCGTAACCGTCCA
Organism: Vicinamibacterales bacterium; assembly: GCA_029974175.1. Classification (GTDB taxonomy): domain Bacteria; phylum Acidobacteriota; class Vicinamibacteria; order Vicinamibacterales; family Fen-181; genus JARKSS01. The sequence continues at coordinate 4,693 of JARKSS010000536.1, read as the reverse complement.
TGTCGCGGCCGACCGGCAGGCCGAGGAAATACAGGACCGTCGGCGCGACGTCCACCACCGAGCCGCGGCGCTTGCGTCCCGGCGAGACCGATGGGCCGTACGCGAGGAGGAACCCGTCGGGCGCGTTCTCGTGGGTGCCCGACAACCGGGGATTGCCAATCGCCCGCTCGACGGCCCGCTTCCACAACGGCAGCGGTTCCATGCCGTAGCCCGACACCACGAGCAGCAGGTCCTCGTCTCCGAGCGTGGCCATCACCCGGCCCAGCATCGCGTCCACCCGCGCGTACGCCAGCTCGAGCACCTGGCCGTACTGCCGCCGCTCCTCGGGGGTCACGTCGCCGAAGGCGGAGGGCATCGCGAAGCGCAGGTACTCGTGGCCGGCCGGATCGAGCTGGCGGAAGCGTACGGCCGACAGGTGCGGGCGGAACTGCTGCTGCAGGACCCGCGCGATCTCCTCGTGCATCCAGTCGGTCAGGACCTCGTCGCCGCGCGGCTGCCCCTCGGCACGCGCCCGGGCCTCGACGATCGCGGAGGCGTCGAATTGACGCCGGGCGCGATCGCCGGCCAGTCGCGCCGCCGGCAGCAGGTCCACCGGGTAGATGGCCGCGGGATCGTCGGGCTCGAGCCAGGCGTCGCCGGGCCGGTAGAACCGGTCGCTCACCAGGTAGCCGCGGACCGGTTGCGCGGGGTAGGTGAGCGGCCAGTTGACGACGCCCGTGGTCAGACCCGCGGTGGCCAGGATGCTCCACAGGGGGCGGGCGCGCAGCGACCCCGCGTCGTGGGGCTCGGGCCCGATCAGCCCGTAGGTGATCAGGCCTTGGGCGAAGCAGTTCTCCGGCAGCAGCTCGAGGCGGTCGCTGGCCAGCCTGACGTGGTAGCGCGCGGCCGAGCGCACGCCGCTCTTCCACGGCAGTTTGCCGGTGGCCACCGACGTCCACACCGGTTCGGGCTGCGTCGGCCGGTGCGTGTTGAGGTGCATGGCCGCGCCGCGGTCGAGGATCCGCCCGAAGTTGGGCAGGCGCCCGGCAAGGGCGGCGGTGGACACGAAGTCGAGCGATCCGCCGTCGAGCAGGACCATCACCACGCGCCCGCCGCCGGCGGGGCGCTCGATCCCGATGTCCACGTCGAGCGGCCGCGAGAAGAGCGGGAGCGGGCTGCCCGCCCCACGCACCGCCAGCGGGAGGGCGAGCGATGCCAGCAGCGCCAGGGCCACCACCGTCCCGCCCACGCGCCCGCGGCGGCGGCCGAACGTGTAGTGCGCCAGCGCGACGCCGAGGAACAGGAGCGCGCAGATCGTCAGCACGGCCGCGCCCGCCGCCATCCGGCGCGCGGTCTCGAGGCTCTGCATCGGGGCGTAGGCGAGCAGGTTGAACCACATCAGGGCCGCGGCCCCTCCCGCATCGAGCACGAGCAGCCAGGAGAGCACGCGAAGGCTGATCCATCCCGGCGAAAAGACCTCCGCCGAAAGGATCTGGCGGAACACGATCACCGCGTAGAAGAGCGTCGCGAGGTGGACGCCGTAGTACAGGCCGAGCGTGAGAAGGAGCCCCGCCAGGTTCGCCGGGTAGAGCGGGACCATCGGGTTCAGCTGCAGGGTGAGCACCGCCAGGTACACGGCGCCGAGCGCCGCGGCGACTACCGCGTTGCTGAACATCCTGAGGTAACGCATCCGCGCAGGATGTTAGCGCATCGCGCGGCCGTGGGGGCGGTCGTGAGGCTCGGGGTATACTCGGGGCCATGCCCGTTGACGCCGAGGCCGTGGTCGTCTCCAACACTCGCCTGCCGGGCGGGTACTCGGTGCTGGAGTTCCGCGCACCGGAGCTGGCGGCACTCGCCGAGCCCGGCCAGTTCGTCATGGTGCGCGCCTCGCGGTGCGACGCCCCCCTGCTGCGACGCCCGTACTCGATCTTCGACCTCGTGCGAGACCCGGACGGGCGGCCCGCCGGCTTCACGCTGCTGAACAAGCGCGTGGGCGTCGGGTCGGGCCTCCTGTACGACGCGGCACCGGGCGCGCACTTCTGCTGCCTCGGCCCGCTCGGGCGGCCGTTCACCCTGGTGGCGCCGCCGGTCGAGGCGTGGATGGTGGCCGGCGGCGTCGGCCTCGCCCCCTTCGCCACGCTGGCCCCGGCGCTTGCCGCCCGTGGCGTGGCGACGACGTTGTTCTACGGCGGGCGAACGTCCGCCGACATCTTCTGCCTCGACCGCTTCGAGCGGCACGGCGTGCGCGTGGTGACCGCCACAGAGGACGGCAGCCTCGGCGAGCGCGGACGCGTCACGGTGCCGCTGCAGGCCGCCCTCGAGGCCGTTCCGCCCGAGCGGGCCGTGATGGTCTACGCCTGCGGGCCGGAGCCGATGCTGAAGGCGGTCGCCGACCTGGCGACTCGCTTCGGCCGCCCCTCCGAGGTGTCGATGGAGCGCCACATGGGATGCGGCCTGGGCGGCTGCTACAGCTGCGTCGTCCGCGTGAAGACGCAGGACGGCGGCAGCCGCTACGCGCGCACCTGCATCGAGGGGCCGGTTCTCAGGGGAGACGAGGTGCTGTGGGAGTAGACCTCTCGGTCCAGCTCGGGCCCCTGCGCCTGAAGACGCCGCTGATGTCGGCGAGCGGGTGCTTCGGCTACGGCGTCGAGTACGCCGGCGTCGTGGACCTCGCCAGCCTCGGCGCGGTCGTCGTCAAGGGCCTGTTCCTCAACGAGCGCGACGGCCACCCTCCGCCCCGCATCGTCGAAACCCCTTCCGGCATGCTGAACGCGATCGGCCTCCAGGGGATCGGCGTGCACCGCTTCGTGCGGGAGAAGATGCCCGAGCTGCGGCAGCTGGGGGCGACGGTGATCGTGAACGTGTGCGGGACGACGGTTGACGAGTACGTCGAGGTCTCGAAGGTCCTCTCCGATACCGAGGGAGTCGCCGCGCTCGAACTGAACATCTCCTGCCCGAACATCAAGGAGGGGGGCATCTCCTTCGGGTGCAGCCTGGCGGGCACCCGCCGGGTGGTGTCGGCCGTGCGCCGGGCGACGAGGCTGCCGATCATCCCCAAGCTGACGCCCAATGTCACCGACGTCGCCTCGTTCGCGGCCGCGGCCGAGGAGGCCGGGGCCGACGCGGTCTCGCTCGTCAACACCTTCCTCGCGATGGCCATCGACGTCGAGGCGCGGCGCCCGAAGCTCTCGAACGGGATGGGGGGGCTGAGCGGTCCCGCCATCCGCCCGATTGCCGTGCGGATGGTGTACGAGTGCGCGCGGCTCGTGAAGATCCCCGTGATCGGCATCGGCGGCATCGTCTCGGCGGCCGACGTCCTCGAGTTTCTGATCGCCGGCGCGACCGCGGTCCAGGTGGGAACGGCGAACTTCGTCGATCCGTTCATCTGGGGAAAGCTCGAGGCGGGGCTGCGCTCGTACCTGGAACGGCACGGCATCCCGCGGGTGGCCGACCTGGTCGGTTCGCTGCAGACAGGGAGTGCCCGATGAAGGAACTGATCGTCGCCCTCGACATGGACACCGCCGACGCGGCGCGCGGGCTGGCCGCGAAGCTCGCGGGGACGGTGGGCGGCTTCAAGGTGGGCAGCCGCCTCTTCACCTCGGAGGGGCCCGACTTCGTCCGCGCACTCGTCGGCGAGGGACACCGCGTGTTCCTCGACCTGAAGTACCACGACATCCCGAACACCGTGGCCGGCGCGGTGGGCGCGGCGGCGCGGCTGGGCGTCTGGATGCTGAACGTCCACGCCTCCGGAGGGCGCGAGATGATGCGGGCCGCGGTGAAGGCGGCCGACGAGGCCGGCGCCGCGGGGCACACGCGCCCGCTGGTGATTGCCGTGACGGTGCTGACCAGTTTCGATCAACCCGCGCTCGAGGAGGTCGGCGTCTCGAGTTCCGTTGACGACCAGGTGGACCGCCTGGCGGCGCTGGCCGAGCAGGCGGGGCTCGACGGGGTGGTCGCCTCGGCGCGCGAAACGGCGATGCTGCGAGCCAGGCGCCGCGAAGGGTTCGTGATCGTGACGCCCGGCATCCGCGGACCGGCGTCGCCGGGGGCGCGCGCCGACGACCAGGTGCGGACGATGGGCGCCGCGGCCGCGCTCGCCGCCGGGGCCAGCTACCTGGTGGTGGGCCGGCCGATCATCGCGGCGGCCGACCCGCGCGGGGCGGCCGAGCGCATCGCCGAGGAAGTGGCCTCCGCGCGCTGAACGCCTCCCACGCTCCGCCTTCCTGTACAGAAAAAGGGGCGCAGGCCCGAAAGCTTGCGCCCCTTTGGTCGTGCGCGATAAAGCCGACTACTTCGCCGTGATGATGAAGTGGCCGCGCCGGTTCTGCGCCCAGCACTCCTCGGTCTCCTGCGTGCAGAAGGGCTGTTCCTTCCCCTTCGTGATCACCAGGATGCGGTCGGCGGGGACGCCGAGGGTGACGAGGTAGTCCTTCACGGCGGTTGCACGGCGCTCGCCGAGAGCGAGGTTGTATTCCGCCGTGCCGCGCGAGTCGCAGTGCCCCTCGATGGTGATCTTCGTCGAAGTCCACTTCTTCAGCCAGTCAGCGTTCTTCTGCAGGAAGGCCCGGGCCTCGTCTTTCAGGTCCGACTTGTCGAAGTCGAAGAACACGTCGGCCAGAGGCTTCTCTGCGTTCAGCTCGGCGAGGGACTTCTTCGCGAAGATCTCCTCCTCGGTCAGCGGGGCGGGCGGCGGCGGCGGTGGTGGCGGTGGCGG
>JARKSS010000535.1 GCA_029974175.1 Vicinamibacterales bacterium | reverse complement strand
GATCCTCCTCCTCGACGAGGCGACCTCGAGCGTGGACACCGAGACCGAGCTGCTCATCCGCGACGCGCTGAAGGTGCTGATGGCGGGGCGGACGACGATCGCGGTGGCGCACCGACTCTCCACCATCCAGGACATGGACCTCATCCTCGTATTCCACAAGGGCGAGCTGCGCGAGGCTGGCTCGCACCAGCAGCTGCTTGCGCGTCGCGGGATCTACTACCGGCTGTACCAGCTGCAATACCAGGAGCAGGAGAGCGCGTAGGGGGCGGCCACAGGCACGAGGGCCGGCCACGAGGGCCGCCCCAACGGTGCGGCCACAAGGGACGGCCCTGCCGTATTGCGGGCCACAAGGCCGACACCCCACCGAAGAAGCGAGTGTTACGATCGGGGAGGCGACTCCCCTGGCCGTTGAGAGTGGGTTCCATCCGCAGGCTGCTCCCATACCTCCGCCGCTACCGACGCGCCTACGCAATCGGCCTCCTGTCGGTGGTGGTCACGGCGACGCTGGCGCTGCTCGCCCCGAGGGTCCTGCAGTACGCGGTCGATGACCTTGGCCGTTCCATCACTCATCACAAGCTGACCTTCTACGCCGCGCTGCTCGTCGGCCTTTCGCTGGTCGGGGGCGTCGCGCGGTTCCTGATGCGGCGCGTGGTGATCGGCGCCTCACGCCACATCGAGGCCGAGGTGCGCGACGACTTCTTCGCCCACCTCACGCGCCTCCCGCTGGCGTACTTCCGCACCCGCCGAACGGGCGACCTGATGGCGCGGGCCATGGGGGACCTCGAGTCGGTGCGGCTGATGATCGGCATCTCGGTGATCGACGCCGCCAACACCGCCGTCGTCTTCGTGGTGGCGCTCGCGCTCATGCTGTCGATCGACGCGGGCCTGACCGTGGTGGCGCTGGCGCCGCTGCCCGCGGTGTCGCTGGCCGTGCGGTGGTTCGGAAAGGCCATCCACGCACGGTTCCAGCTCGTGCAGGCACAGCTGTCGGAGGTGGCCTCGCTCACCCAGGAGGGGTTGTCCTCGGTGCGCCTGGTCCGCGCCTACGGCCAGGAGGACGCCCAGGTCGAACGCTTCACCGAAGCCACCCGCCGTTACTTCGCGCGCAACCGGTCGCTCATCCGCCTTCAGGCCGCCTTCTACGCGACGATGACCTTCAGCCTCGGGGCCGGGGCGCTTCTCGTGCTCTGGCTCGGCAGCGCGCGGGTGGTACGCGGTGAGCTCACGCTCGGCGAGTTCGTCGCGCTCACCGCGTACCAGGCGATGCTCGGCGTGCCGATGGTGGCCATCGGTTCGCTGACCAACACCATCCAGCGCGGCATCGCCTCGTGGAAGCGCATGCTCGAGGTGTTCGACGAGCCCGAGGCAGAGGCCTTGCCCGGCGCGGGTCGAGAGAGAAGGGCCAGGGTTCCGCTCCACTGGAAGGCCGACGCACCCCGGGGCGGACTGGTGGTCGAGATCAGGAACCTCACCTTTTCGTACGGCCCCGGGCTGCCGCCCGTCCTGCGCGACGTCTCCTTCCGCGCGGCGCCGGGGCAGACGGTGGCCCTGGTGGGGGCGACCGGCTCGGGGAAGTCCACGCTGCTGCACCTGCTGCCGCGCCTGCTCGAGCCGCCGCCCGGCACGGTGTTCGTGGACGGCGTGGACGTGCGCGGGCTGCCGCTCGAGATCCTGCGCCGGCAGATTGGCTTCGTTCCGCAGGAGCCGTTCCTGTTCGCCGAGACGCTGGCCGGCAACATTGCCTTCGCTCCGGCCGCCGGCGAGGACGAAGGGCGGGGAAGCGGCGAGCGCGAGGCCCCGCCCTCGGTCGAGCTGCTGAGCGGCGGCTTCGACCTGCGGGGCACCGGTACCTTCCACCTCGGGCCGCTGGGCACCGACGCGGTCCGCCGGGCCGCTGCCATCGCCCGCCTCGAACCTGTAGTCGAGACGCTGCCCCGCGGATACGAAACGCCGCTCGAGGAACGGGGCCTGAACCTGTCGGGCGGCCAGCGGCAGCGCACCGCGCTCGCGCGGGCGCTCGTGCTCGACCCGCCGCTCCTCGTGCTCGACGATGCGCTGTCGGCCGTGGACACGAAGACGGAGGCCGAGATCCTCGAGGGGCTGCGCGCCGGGGCCGCCGTGCGCACGACGCTGGTGGCGGCCAGCCGCCTGTCGAGCGTGCGCGATGCCAGCCTGATCCTCTTCCTCGACGAAGGGCGCATCGTCGAGCGCGGGACCCACGAGGAACTGGTGGCGCTGGGCGGCCAGTATGCCGGCCTCTACCGTCGGCAGCTGCTCCGCGAATCGCTGGAGGTCGGGTAGTGCCGAACGCGCTGGGGCCGGGACGCGGGGAGCGGAGCGACTGGCAGCTGCTGTGGCGGCTGCTGTCGTACCTGCGTCCGTACCCATGGCAGGCGGCCGGAGGCCTTGCCGCGGTCACGGCGAACGCCGTCCTGCAGCTGGCGCCGCCCTACCTGACCAAGGTCATCGTGGACGAGCACGTGGCCGCCGGCCGGCTCGAGGGGCTCGGCGACATCGCGCTGCTGTACCTGATCACGCTCACCGCCGCGGCACTGCTCGAGGCGGCCCAGACCTCGATCCTCCAGCTCACCGCCCAGCGCGTGATGTTCGACTTCCGCGTGCAGGTGTACCGTCACCTGCACCGGCTCGACATCGCGTTCTTCGACCGCAACCCGGTCGGGCGGCTCATGACGAGGGTCACGAGCGACGTGGACGTGCTCAACGACCTGTTCACCTCGGGCGTCCACGCCATCTTCTTCGACCTCTTCACGCTGGCCGGCATCGTTTTCATCCTGGTGTCGCTCGACTGGCGGCTGGCGCTGGCCGCCTTCGCGGTCGTGCCGCTGATGGGCCTGATCACCCGGTGGTTCCGGCGCAACATCCGCGAGTCGTTCCGCGACGTGCGCGCGTGGGTCGCCCGGCTGAACGCGTCGCTGCAGGAGAACATCGGCGGCATCGCCACGGTGCAGCTCTTCCGGCGCGAAGCGATCAACCAGCGACGTTTCCGGGCGCTCGACGCGGGCCACCGCGACGCCAACCTTCGCGGCATGTTCTACTACGCGGTGTTCTACCCGGCGATCGAGATTGTCGCGACGATCTCGACCGCGGCCATCCTCTGGTACGGCGGCGTCCTGGTGATGGCGGAAGACCTGACGCTCGGCGGCCTTGTCGCGTTCCTGCTCTATTCGCAGCGCTTCTTCCGTCCCGTCGCCGACATCTCCGAGAAGCTGAACGGGGTGCAGGCAGCCATCGCGGCGGCCGAGCGAATCTTCGGGCTGCTGGACACGCAGGCGGAAATCCGCCAGGTGGGGGCGAGGGCGACGGGCGTGGAACGGGGACGGGCCGGGACGAGCATCGTCTTCGAGCACGTGTCGTTTGCCTACGACGGGTCGGGCGACGTGCTGAAGGACGTGTCGTTCGAGGTGCGTCCCGGCGAACGGGTGGGGATCGTCGGTGCGACCGGGTCGGGCAAGTCCACCGTGATCAACCTGCTGCTTCGCTTCTACGACGTCGGCCGGGGGCGGATCCTGGTGGATGGGCGCGACATCCGCGGGATGCCGCTTCCCGAGCTGCGGTCGCGCTTCGCGCTGGTGCAGCAGGACGTCCAGCTCTTCTCGGGAACGATCGCCTCGAACCTTACGATGGGGAGCGGCGCGATCTCCCCCGAGTCGGTGGAGCGTGCCGTTGCCGCGGTCGGGGCCGGCCGCTTCGTGTCGGCGCTGCCGGGCGGCACGGGGGCGGCGGTGGCCGAGCGGGGCGCGACCTTCTCGACCGGCCAGAAGCAGCTTCTCTCCTTCGCCCGCGCGCTGGCCTTCAACCGCGAGGTCCTCCTGCTCGACGAGGCGACCTCGTCGGTGGAGGGGGAAACCGAGCTGGCGATCCTGGTGGCACTGCGGGCGGTCATGGCCGGCCGCACGACCATCGCCATCGCGCACCGGCTGGCGACCGTCCAGGACATGGATCGAATCCTGGTGCTGCACAAGGGCGAGTTGCGCGAGGCCGGCACCCACGACGAACTGCTCGCGCACGACGGGATCTACGCGAAGCTGTGGGCCCTCCAGTGTCACTCGACTGCCAATCCCAATCCAATTCCCGGGGGGCGTCCCGGAAGCTGAGAGCTGGCGCCTTCACTTCACCGAGACGATCTCCACGTCGCCCTCCCGGCTGAGGACGGTGATGCCCACGTCGTGCTCGTGGCGGGTGAGCAGCAGGTCGAGCCGGGCGTCACCGATCGTCAGGTTGGTCAGGCGCACCCACTCGAGCGTCTCGGGGAGCACGGCGCGGTGCAGCGAAAAGCGCCGCTCGGGGGCGTCGATCCGCAGCCCCAGGCAGGAGGCCAGGAGCAGGTAGACGGCCCCGGCGGCCCACGACTGCGGGGCGCATGCCACCGGGTAGAGGGTCGGATACTCGCCGCGCCGCCGGTGGAAGCCGCAGATCAGCTCGGGCAGCCGGTGGTCGTCCACCGAGGTGCTGAGGTCCAGCATCGCGTCCACCAGGCGCGCGGCCCGGTCCATCATGCCGTAGCGGGCGAAGCCGGCCGCGACGATCGCGTTGTCGTGCGGCCACACCGAGCCGTTGTGGTACGACATCGGGTTGTAGCGCGACTCACCCGCGGCCACGGTTCGGACGCCCCATCCCGCGAACATCGCGTCGTCCATCAGGGTGTCGGCCACGCTCCGGGCGCGGGGCTGTGTCGCCAGGCCGCTGAACAGGCAGTGACCCGCGTTCGACGTCCGCACCCGGCAGGGGCGCTTCTGCCCGTCGAGCGCGAGCGCGTAGGTGCCCAGCCCGTCGCACCAGAAGGCGTGATCGAACCGCTCGCGCAGGACGGCAGCCTTCTCGTGCCACGCGCGGGCCCGTGCCAGGTCGCCCCGGGCCTCGGCCAGCCAGGCAGCGCCGGTCCACGCGCCGTACGCGTACGCCTGCACCTCGCACAGCGCGATCGGCCCTTCTGCCAGCTCGCCATCCTCGTGGAAGATCGAGTCGTTCGAGTCTTTCCACCCCTGGTGCAGCAAGCCCGACGCGCGGCGGCGGGCGTACTCGATGAAGTGATCGCCGTCCTGGTCGCCGTACTTCCCCATCCATTCCAGGGCCGCGAGCACGTGCGGCCAGAGGCGATCGAGAAACTGCCGGTCGGCCGTCCGCTCGTAGTAGGCGTGGGCCAGCATCACGAAGAGGGGCGTCGCATCGACGCTGCCGTAGTAGCGGCCGAAGGGGATCTCGCCGAGCGCCGCCATCTCGCCCGCCCGCATCTCGTGGATGATCTTGCCGGGTTGCGCGTCCTGGTCGTCGGAGGTGGCCGTCGCCTGGGTTTGGGCCAGGAAGGCGAGCACGCCCCGGGCCACATCGGGCGCCGCCCACAGCATCTCGTACGCGGTCAGGATGCCGTCGCGGCCGAACGGGGTGCTGAACCAGGGGATGCCCGCGTAGGGGTACGGTCCGGACGGCGTTTCGGTGAGCATCATGCGCAGGTCGGCCGACGAGCGGCGGAGCCAGCGGTTGAAGCTCTCGTTGGAGGTGACGACGCCGCATTCGCGGGCCTCGCGGGCTGCCATCTCCCCCTTCAGCGACGATAGAGCCGCCTCGTAGCCCCAGGCCGGGCGCTTGACGGTTGCCAGCTCGAAGGCCATCGACAGTTCCACCTCCATCACCTCGTGCGAGTCGAGGGAGACGGAGAAGGTGACCGCGTTCTCCTCGAGCTGGTCGGCCGTTGCGGTCCACGCGAGGCGCGTCCGCCGCTCGAGGCCGTCCAGTCCCTCGTAGCGCAGCAATGCCGAGTCGCGGGTCACGATGGGCGGGAAGAGCTGGCCCCGCGTGGCGCGAGGCGTGCCGCGCACCTCGAAGAGGTCGGCGTAGTCGGCGTCGAAGACGAGCGTCAGCGGCAGTTCGATGGGGTGCAGCGCGTGGTTCGACAACCGGATCCGTTCGAGGCAGTGGCCGTCCCAGAGCAGGCGCGCGCGGAACAGGTGCAGCGCCCCCCGTCGCATGAGCCGTTCCCCGTTCCTCACCACGTCGGGGTTCGTCAGGTCGATGGCGAGCACGGTGTTGTCGTCGCTGATCCGCGAGCCGAGGAGCAGCGGGCGGCGCTTCCCGAACCGCAGCTCGAAGCGCGAGAGGAAGCGCGTTCCCTCGTGGTAGATCCCGTGCTCGCACGCCCCATCGGGGACCGCGTCACCGTGGAGGTCGAAGACGCCAAACGTATCGCCCTGTTTCAGGACGCGACCGGGTGCGCCCCCCCGGTCGCCGCCGCTGATGATCGCGAACTCGTCGAGGCGCACGCCTTCGGGCTTCGACGCCGGGCCCGTCATGGATGCCTGCCCTCGCCGAAGTCACTGGATTCCCGCTCCCCCCGGGTGAAGCCGGTCCGCCCGTTTCCGCGACTGCCGCTGTACTCCCCGGCCGGCACGGCTTCCTCGACGGCCGGCGGAACCAGCGCGGGGCGGCGCAGCCAGGGGGTGGAGGCCGCGCGGACCGCGCGGTACACCGCCAGGTAGTCGGCCGCCATCCGCGAGGCCGTGAAGCGCCGTTCGAACTCGGCACGGCACGCCCGCCGGTCGATCGAGTCAATCCGCCTGACGGCCTGCACCGCTTCCTCCAGCGAGCGCACGACCAACCCGTTCACGCCGTCAGAGATCACCTCCCGAACCGACCCGCCCTCGAACGCGACCACCGGCAGCCCGCACGCCAGGGCCTCGATCATCACGACGCCGAACGGCTCGGGCCAGTCGATGGGGAAGAGCAGCGCCCGCGCGCCGCCGAGGAACCGTCCCTTCTCGTCCTCGCCGATCTCTCCGATGAACTCGACGAGCGGATCGTCGAGCCGCGGCCGGATCTCGGTCTCGAAGTACACGCGGTCGGCCGGGTCCACCTTTGCCGCGATGCGCAGAGGCATGCCGCATGCCTTGGCAATGGCGATGGCGCGGCCCACGCCCTTCTCGGGCGACACGCGGCCGAGGAAGGCAAGGTAGTCGCCCGGCGTCGGGCTGAACGGCAACAGGTCCGGGGGCAGGCCGTGGTGCACGGTTCCCACCCAGGCTGCGCGCGGCAAGGGCAGACGCTGTGCGTCGGAAATCGAAACGACCGGGATCTCGGAGAACTCGTCGAACAGCGGGACGAGCTCGAGCAGGTCGAGCCGGCCGTGAAGCGTCGTGACGTGAGCAACACCCCGCAGGCGCCGCGCGACGGGCAGGTGCAGCTGGGCCACATGAAAATGGATGATGTCGAACTGATCTGCCAGGCGCGCCACCAGCTCGATCATCAGCACGTGTGGCGCCAGCTGGTCGGCGCACGTCTCGTCGAGCCGCAGCGCCTGCGGCCATACCGGGACCAGCCTGGCCGAGGTGCACGAGTCGGCGGTGGCGAAGAGCGTGACGTCATGTCCGAGACGGACGAGTTCCTCTGTCAGGTACGACACGACACGTTCGGTGCCGCCATAGAGCTTGGGCGGCACGCTCTCGAAGAGCGGAGCAACCTGCGCAATTCTCATTACTGCCTTGACTGATGGGGGCACCGCCCATTCGGATGCCCGGCAGTATCGGTGCAACCTGGGGGCCAGGCGTCGGATAGCCCATCGCGCACGGCTCACGGCTCATGTGGCTCATGGCTCAAGGGCGGGTTGCGCCTCGAGCCTCGAGCCTTGAGCCTACTTGTGCCGCCAGGGGAGAAGCTTGTCGAGGAGGGAAGGACCAGAGGCGGCGGGGTTCCAGCCGAGGCGCAGGACGACGACCTGGACCGTGCGCCGCCCAAACCGGAGCGCCTCGTCGCAGCTCCAGATGTAGAGGTCGAGGCGCCGGCCCCGCACCACCGGGCCGGTGTCCATGATCGTGTAGACCCCTTCGTAGCCCGCGGCGCCGCGTACGATCTGCACCACCGATCCGACCGGCAGCACGTCGGGATCCGCAGCCGCAATGCCGTGTCGCGGCGCGAGCCCCGAGGCGGTGACGTCGCCCTTGCAGTACGCGGTTGCGACGAAGCGGAGGCGGGTGCCGGGACCCGGGTCGGCCACGTCCTCGCGCAGCAGGGCCTGGCGCGCCGCGTAGCGCGAGTCGAAGATCGTTGCCTGGTAGAGAAGGACGAACCCGGCCCCGGCGATCAGCGTGACCACCAGCTTGCGCCAGAGCGAGTGGCGTATGCCCTTCATCCCGTGAAGTGCGAGTAGCCGGCGGGGAGCGCCCTTTCCACGCCCTCCCGCCGGAGCACGATCCTCCGCGCGGCCGTTACGTGCCCGATGTGTGCGCAGGCGACGCCGGGGACGCGTGCCAGCACCGCGGCCAGGGCCCGGCGCCGGCGGCGCGGAACGGTGAAGAGCAGCTCGTAGTCCTCGCCGCCCTCCAGCGCCGCGTCGATCGTATCGAGCGCGGCCGCCTCGAAGACGCGCCGGGCCGCGGCGGGGATGGGCAACGCCTCGGCCTCGATGATCGCCCCCACCCGGCCCGCGGCCGTCACGCCGCGAACGGCGTCGGCCAGGCCGTCGCTCAGGTCCATGCAGGCCGAGGCCACCCGGTTCCTTGCCAGCAGCAGGCCCAGGCGAACGCGGGGCTCGGGCACGAGGAATCTCGCCCGCAGCTCCTCCAGGCCATCACCGGGCGCCTGTCCGGCCGTGCCTTGCGCGCCGCGCAGCGACAGCAGACCCGCGCGCGCCGCGCCAACCGCGCCGCTCACGTAGATCGCGTCCCCGGGCCTGGCGCCGCGGCGCAGCAGCACGTCGCGCGCCTTCACAGACCCGATCGCCGTGACATCGACCACCAGGGGGCCGGGAGAGCGCGAAACGTTCCCCCCGGCAAGCGTGACGCCGTGGCGTCCCGCCATCTCCAGCATGCCGTCAACGAGCGAGTCGAGGTCGTTAACGGTCGTATCGGCCGGGAGGATCAGCGACAACAGGGCCAGGCGGGGCTCGGCGCCCATGGCGGCCAGGTCGCTCAGGTTGACGGCCAGGGCCTTGGCGCCGATCGCGGCGGGGGAGACGTACGACCGGTCGAAGTGGATCCCTTCGACCATCGCGTCGGTGGTGATCACCTCGTCCCGGTTCCGGGGCGGGCGGACGACGGCCGCGTCGTCGCCGATGGGGGTTCGCAGCCAGTCGGGAGGAGCGGGCAGCCGCCGGCGGATCCTGCGGATCACCTCGCGCTCGCCGATGTCGCAGACCCTGGGCTCGCCCACTCTACTTCGCGTACTCCACGGCCCGCGTTTCGCGGATGACCGTCACCTTGATCTGGCCGGGGTATTCGAGCTCGCTCTCGATGCGCCGCGCGATGTCCTTCGACAGCCAGACGGCTTCCTCGTCGGTGACCCGCTCGCTCTCGACCATGATCCGGATCTCGCGGCCGGCCTGCAGTGCGAACGACTTGGCGACGCCCTTGAAGGAGTCGGCAATGTTCTCGAGCTTCTCGAGCCGCTTGACGTACGACTCGAGGATGTCGCGGCGGGCGCCGGGGCGCGCCGCCGAGATCGCGTCGGCCGCCTGCACCAGCATCGCCTCGACGCACGGCCAGTCGGTGTCCATGTGGTGCGCGGCGACGATCGCGATGATGCTGGGCGACTCGCCGTGGCGGCGCAGGAAGTCGACGCCGACCTCGAGGTGGGTTCCCTGCATCTCGCGGTCGATGGCCTTCCCGATGTCGTGGAGGAAGGCGGCCCGCACGGTCGAGTGCCAGTCGAGGTCGAGCTCGCGCGCCATCAGGCCCGCGAGGTAGGCCACCTCCTTGGAGTGGCTCAGGACGTTCTGGCCGTAGCTGGTGCGGAACCTGAGCCGCCCCATCAGGCGGTGCACCTCGGGGTGGAGGTCGTGGATGCCCAGCTCGAAGGCGGCCGCCTCGCCCTCGCGGCGCACGCTCTCCTCGAGCTCGGCCTTGACCTTCTCGACCACCTCCTCGATGCGCGCCGGGTGGATCCGCCCGTCGGCAATCAGCCGCTCGATGGCCTGCTTGGCAATCTCGCGGCGGTAGGGGTCGAAGCCCGAGAGGATGATCGCCCCGGGCGTATCGTCCACGATCAGGTCCACGCCGGTGGCGATCTCGAGCGCCCGGATGTTGCGCCCCTCCCGGCCGATGA
>JARKSS010000532.1 GCA_029974175.1 Vicinamibacterales bacterium | reverse complement strand
CGCGGCGCTCGAGCGGGCCGGCGTCAAGCTCGACGGAGGGGTGCTCGCCCGGCTGTCGGGCCGCGTGGAGCGCGAGCTGACCGAGCGGAGCGCGCGCATCTTCGAGCTGGCGGGCGAGTCGTTCAACATCAATTCGCCGCGTCAGCTCTCGGAAATCCTGTTCGCCAAGCTGCAGCTTCCCTCGTCGAAGCGGACCGGCAAGACCCGCGTGGCTTCGACCGCGGTCGAGGTGCTCGAGGAGCTGGCGCTGGCGCACGAGCTGCCGAAGCTGATCCTCGAGTGGCGCGGCCTGCAGAAGCTGAAGGGAACCTACATCGACGCGCTGCCCGAGCTGGTGAATCCCGAGACCGGGCGCGTGCACACCTGCTTCAACCAGGCAGTGGCCGCGACCGGCCGCCTGAGCAGCAGCGACCCCAACCTGCAGAACATCCCGATCCGAACCGAGCTCGGGCGCGAGATCCGGGCCGCCTTCGTCGCCGAGCCGGGACACGTGCTGATCTCCGCCGACTACTCGCAGATCGAGCTGCGGGTGCTGGCGCACCTCTCCGGTGACCAGGCGCTCATCGAGGCCTTCCGGCGCGGCGAGGACATCCACGACCGGACCGCGCTCGCCGTGTTCGGCCCCGACAGCCCGCTCGACAAACACGAGCTGCGGCGGCGCGCAAAGGTGATCAACTACGCCTTGCTGTACGGAAAGACGGCCTTCACGCTCGCCAAGGACATCGGGGTGACGCAGCAGGCGGCGCAGGCTTTCATCGACGCGTACTTCGCCGGCTTCCCGGGCGTGCGGCGCTTCATCGACGCGCTCCTCGCCGAGGCGCGCGAGACCGGCTACGTGAAGACGCTGTTCGGCCGGCGCCGGCCCGTGCCCGAGCTGACCAGCCGCAACGGGCAGGTGCGGGCGGCCGCCGAGCGGGTGGCCGTGAACCTGCCCATCCAGGGTACCGCCGCCGACATCCTGAAGAAGGCGATGATCGCCCTGCACGGCCAGCTCGACCGCCGGGGCAGCAGCGCACGGATGATCCTCACCGTGCACGACGAGCTGGTGTTCGAGGCGCCCCGCGACGAGGCCGACGAGGTGGCGGCGATGGTGCGCGAAGGGATGGAGAAGGCCGCGTCCCTCGCCGTACCGCTTACCGTGGAGGTTGGCGTCGGGGAGAACTGGCGGGAGGCGAAGAACTGAACACGCGGCGTCCTGTCGCCTTCCCTGCGCGTCTCAGCGTGGTGTCCACTCCTTCTTGATCCCTTCCCACACCTCCCGGAGCTGGGCGGCGGCGCGCTCGCGGTCGGCGTCGTTGTCCGCCAACTGCCGCACGCGCTCGGGGATCACGGCCTGGAGCACCAGCCGATCGAGGTCCGCGCGGAGCGCTGCCGCCCGGTCGCCCGCGAGCGAGGCCCGCAACCACCCGGCGATGGCCGCTTCCCAGGCCCGGCCGGGGTCGGCAAGCGCGCGGTACGCCACCACGAGCCAGTAGGCGGCCGGGGCGCTTCCGGGATCGCGCATCAGCGCCTCCTCCGCCTTCCGCTGGATGCGTTCGTACAGCACGTCGCGGTCGTCGGCGACGCCCGACTGCGCCTGCCGGTCGAGCGACGTGGCCCACCAGTCGAAGACGCGGTCGAAGGCCCGGGGGGAGTCGAGGTAGGCCATCTCGAAGGCACTCTCGAACAGGTCGGCCGCAGACCCGTACAGCTCGTCGAGATACAGCGACTCGGCGAGGCCGACCAGCAGTTCCGCCTGCTCACGGGGCGGCAGTGCCGCTCCCCGCACCTCGCGCAACGCTTCGCGGGCGGCGACCAGGTGGGCGCGGTCGGCCGTCTGGCGGTAGCGTTCGAGCTGCGCGCGTCCGATGATCAGCCGCGCGGCGTCCGCGAGGTCGGCCCGGGAACGAAGCCGGGCTGCCAGCTCGATCGCCTCGCCGTACCTCCCTTCGTTGTAAAGCCGGCGTGCCGGGTCGAGGCCGACCTGGGCGGAGGCAGGGGACGCGGCGAGCGCCGCGAGGGCGGCGGCCAGACCGATGCATCCTCTAACCCACAGAAGAGAACGGACTTGCGTGCGCTGAACGCGGAGCATTTGATATAATCTCCCGCCATGGTCGCGCCGACCATCATTCCACGCGCCGAGCATCCCATCTCGCGGCGCGACATCGATCCCGACGCCCTGAAGGTGCTCTACCGCCTGAAGGAGGGCGGTTTCATCGCGTACCTGGTCGGCGGGGGCGTGCGCGATCTCCTGCTCGGCCGGCAGCCGAAGGACTTCGACGTCGGCACCTCGGCACACCCGTACCAGGTGAAGCGTCTCTTCCGCAACTGCTGGATCATCGGCCGCCGTTTCCGACTCGCCCACGTGAAGTTCGGTCAGAAGATTATCGAGGTGGCGACCTTCCGGCGTCACGTGCCGCCGTCGAACGGGACCGACCCTGGCGCCGCCGACGCGGCGGCCGGAGGCCGCGACACCTTCGGCGGGCGCGATCTGCTGATCCATCGCGACAACACCTTCGGCACGCCCGAAGAGGACGCCTTCCGCCGCGACTTCACGGTCAACGCGCTCTTCTACGATATCGCGACGTTCTCCATTATCGACTACGTGGGCGGGCTGCGCGACCTGCACGATCGGGTGATCCGGGCGATTGGCGATCCCGAGGAGCGCTTCCTCGAGGACCCGGTCCGCATGCTGCGCGCGGTCGCCTTCGCCGAGCGGCTCGACTTCCGGCTCGATCCGCCGGTCGAGGACGCGATCCGGCTGCTCCGCGGCGAGATCGCGCGCAGCGCGCCCGCACGCCTGATGGAGGAGTACTACAAGGTGCTCCGTACCGGGTCGTCGGCGCGCGTCTTCCGCGCGCTCGCGCGCGTCGGCCTGCTCGGCCCGGTCGCGCCCGCCCTGCAGGAAGCCGCCCACTCGCCCGCGCTGATCGCGTCGCTCGAGCGCCTCGACGCGCACCGCCGGCTCTTCGCCGCCACGCCCGACGCGTTCACCAACCCGGTGCTCCTCGGCACCCTGCTCGTACCGCTTGGCTTCACGGTCGAGAACGGCCATCCCTCGCGCCACCCGGCCAAGGAGGCGTGGCTCGGCATGCTGCCGGTCGCCCGCCGCGACCTCGAACGCCTGTACCAGCTGCTCGGGCTGCAGCGGCGCCTGCGCGATCCCAATCTCTCGCCTCGCGCGGCGCGCGCGCTGCTCTCGCGCAGCGCGTTCGCCGACGCGCTGGCCTGGCTCGAGATCCACGGCTCCGACCCGGCCGCCGTCGCGCGCTGGCGATCCTTGATCGAGGACCTTCGCAGCCACGAGGCGCTTCCCGCACCGCCCGCCTTCATCCCCGTCCGCCGCCGCCGCCGGCGCTCGCGGCGGCCGGCGGTCAAGCCTTGAGGGCCGAGACTCCCCCGCTGAGGACTGACGCTCGGACCATCGCCGCTGCAGCCTCTTATGCAGCCGCGTGCATAACCTCCCACTTGCTTGACCCTCTTCGAGCCACTGGGCTCTAATGGCCGTGTTTTCGCCCGTTTGGCGCTTTCGGACGCGTCTTCGCTGGAGCTGTCATGATCGCTGACGATTTCCTGTCCCTTCGCGACTTCTCCCCCGAGCAGGTGCGCCACCTGCTCGACCTCGCCGCCGACATCAAGGCCGACCGCGGCAGGTTCTCGAAGGCGCTCGAAGGCCAGACGCTGGCGATGATCTTCGAGAAGCCCTCGCTGCGGACACGGGTGACCTTCGACGTCGGCATCCACCAGCTGGGTGGATTCTCGCTCTACCTCTCGCCGGCCGAGATCAACCTGGGCAAGCGCGAGTCGATTCACGACGTGGCGAAGAACCTCGAGCGGATGGTCCAGGGGATCATGATCCGCACCTTTGCCCACTCCATCGTCGAGGAGATGGCGCGCCATGCGAGCGTGCCGGTCATCAACGGCTTGACCGACTTCAGCCATCCCTGCCAGGCCATGGCGGACTACCTGACCATCCGCGAGGTGAAGGGGCGCACCGAGGGGATCAAGGTCGTCTTCGTCGGGGACGGGAACAACGTCGCCCACTCGCTCATGTTCGCGGGGGCGCTTCTCGGGTCGCACGTGACGGTGGTCACGCCGCCCGGGTACGAGCCGGAAGCCGACGCCGTCGAGTGGGCGACGGCCCAGGCCGCCCGCACCGGCGGGTCGTGCACGGTCACCACCGACCTGGCGGCCGGCGTGACCGGGGCCGACGTGGTCTACACCGACGTCTGGGCGAGCATGGGCCAGGAGGCG
>JARKSS010000521.1 GCA_029974175.1 Vicinamibacterales bacterium | reverse complement strand
CGATCCGCGTCCACAGCCCGTCGTCGAGGTGGAACTCCTCGGGGCGGGCGCGCGCCGCCTCCTCGAGGCACCACAGGTCGGCGGGCCCGAGCACCAGCGACCAGACGTCGCGAAGGTTCGCGACGCCGTTTCGGAAGTGGTCGAGCATCCGCTGCGTGTTGACGGCGATCGGTTCGACGCCCACCGCGAAGCGGAAACCCATCAGGGGCGTATCCTCGGAGCCGCTGACCCGCCGCCACACGTCCTCGTGCGTTTCCATGAGCGAGAACACCGTTCCGAGCACCTGGACGAGCATGGCGCTGAGGTCGGCGCCCGGGTCCTTGGCGTCGTGCAGCTTGCTGCCGAGGAACGACTGGCACACCCGGAAGCCGCCGCAGATGGCGGTGGTGGTCATCCAGATGTCGATCCCGTATCGGGCGACATCGGTGTCCCACACCGGCTGCGCCAGGAAGTGCGAGGCGAGGCGGCCCGAGAACCCGAAGTCGCCGCCGATCGGCTGCCGGACGCGCTGCCCGTAGAGCGCCCGGGTCAGCGGGTAGACGATGCTGTTGGTGATCGTCCCGTCGTACTTGTGCCGGAAGTAGTACGGCGCGACGTAGTCGTAGCCCTGCTGCAGCTGGGGGGCGATCAGCAGCTGCACCCACTCGGGGTTGATGCTGCGCAGGTCCGAGTCCACCACCGCGCACGCCTTGGCCCCGAGCCGCTCGGCCACGCGGAAGATGCAGCGGAACGCGCTGCCCTTGCCCGGGAGCCCGTGGTAGGGGATCGTCAGCCGGTGGACGGGGAAGATCGGGTGCGAGATGAGCAGCACGTCGCTCGACTGCGTCTGCAGCCCCGTCACGATCTCCTGCGTGCCGTCGGTCGAGCCGCCGTCGGAGTTGACGATGATCGCCCGCAGCTGCGGGAAGTACTTCACCAGCCCGGCGTGCGTCGCCTCGACCACGTGGCCGATGGTGCGCGCGTTGTTGAAGCTCGGGATGCCGACGACGATGTCGGCGCGATCGATGGCCTCGACGGCGCGCAGCGCGCGGGACGGCAGGACCTCAGCCTTTGCCATGGGTTACGCATCGAGCCCGGCGCGCACGCGCACCCCGGCCCCCTCGCCGTTCCCGAGGATGCCCGCCATCGCCTCGTGCCAGCCGGCCGGGCCGGCCGCGGTGGTGACCCGCGCCGAGGGCACCTGGCGCGACACCCGCTCGGTCGCGCCGCTGACCGGGTTGGCCACGACGAACGCCAGGTCCACCAGGCGCAGGAACGGCACGTCGTTCGGGCCGTCGCCGAGGCCGACCGAGACCAGCTGCCCGTGGGCCCAGCGGAAGAAGCGCAGCAGGAGGCTGACGGCCACCCCCTTGTCGGTCGGGCCGCCGACGTGATGGTAGCGGCCGCCCTCGGTGGCCCGGAGGCCCGCGGCCGAGAGGGCCCGGAACATGCGGGCGCGCTGCGCCGGGTCTCCCTCGACGATCCGGAACGGCTCGTCGTACTCGCGCAGCTTGGCCAGCCGGGCGGCGGGAAGCGAGAGGCCCGTCTCGGCGGCCACTTCCGCGACTGTCATGTCGTTGAACCCCACCACCCGGACGCCGGCCTTTCGGGCGGCGGCGTGGAGCGCCTCGACCACCTCGGTGTACGGCCGCCCCAGCTCGATCACCTGGTAGCCGGCCATCGGCCGCGCGCCCGGCAGATCGAACGGGAAGTAACCGTCGGGCACGAACAGGCCGCCGCCGTTCTCGCTGACGAACGGGTCGGTCGTGCCGAGTTCCTGCTGCAGCCGCTCGACCTCCGCACGGGTCTTGCTCGAGCAGAGGACCAGCGGGACGCCGCGCGAGCGCAGGCGGGCGAGTGCCGCCGCCGCCTCCTCGAAGGAGTACGTGGTGTGATCGACGAGGCACCCGTCCACGTCGGTGAACACCACGCACGCTGGACGTTGAACCACTATGCGGCCTCCATCGGCGCCATCGTGGCGGC
>JARKSS010000516.1 GCA_029974175.1 Vicinamibacterales bacterium | reverse complement strand
GGCGGCGGATGCCGGGTGCATGTGGTGTTCCACGGCTGCAAGCAGAACGCGGCGAGGGTCGGCCCCGCAGTGGTCGAGGGGGTCGGCTACAACCGATGGGCCGACACGAACGACCTGATCGTGCTCTATCCGCAGACCTCGGTCAGCTCCGGCAACCCCAACGCCTGCTGGGACTGGTGGGGCTATGACGACGCCGACTATGCAACCAAGGCGGGCCGGCAGATGGCGACGGTCCGGGCGATGCTCGGCCGTCTCGCCGAAGCCACCCTGCCGCCGCCCCCGCCGGAGACCTGCGCCCGGTTCGACACGTCCAACCTCGCGCACTGGCAGGCGGGGCGGGCGCGGTCCTGCGACGTCTTTTTCGTCTGCGCCATCGGCTCGGGCGAGAAGCTGGGCTTCCCGATCTCGGCGAGCACGCTCTACGAACACCCGGCCGGCACGTTCACGACGGCAGCCTGCGGGCCGTGAGGCCGGCGGGCACGCGATTCACGCTTCCCCTCACGCCGTTGCAAATTGCGCCTCCCCGGCTTTCGCCGCATAGTCCCGGCCTTCGGATCTGGCCGCGGGAGGGGCGATGATCGTCGAACTCGGGCATCTGGCGCTGATCCTCGCCTTTCTCGTCGCCATCGTGCAGATGACTGTGCCGATGATCGGTGCGCGGCGCGGCTGGGCCGACTGGATGGCGGTCGCTGCGCCGGCAGCGGGGGTGCAGTTCGCGCTGATCCTCGGGGCCTTCCTCGCGCTGACCCGGGCCTTCGTCACCTCGGACTTCTCGGTGCGCCTCGTCACCGAGAATTCGCATTCGATGAAGCCGATGCTCTACAAGGTCGCCGGCGTCTGGGGAAACCACGAGGGGTCGATGATGCTGTGGATGCTCATCCTCACCCTGTTCGGCGCCATGGTGGCCTGGGCCGGCGGCAACCTGCCCGCGGCCCTGAAGGCACGCGTCCTCGCGGTACAGGCGACGATCGCGGTGGCGTTCCTCGCCTTCATCCTCCTCACCTCCAACCCGTTCGTCCGGCTCGCCGATCCGCCGATCGACGGCAACGACCTCAACCCGCTGCTGCAGGATCCCGGCCTCGCCTTCCATCCGCCCTTCCTCTACCTCGGCTATGTCGGGCTCTCGATGGCCTATTCCTTCGCCGTCGCGGCGCTGATCGAGGGGCGGGTCGACGCGGCCTGGGCGCGCTGGGTGCGGCCCTGGACTCTGCTCGCCTGGCTGTTCCTCACGATCGGCATCGCCATGGGGTCGGTCTGGGCCTACTACGAGCTCGGCTGGGGCGGCTGGTGGTTCTGGGACCCGGTGGAGAACGTCTCCTTCATGCCGTGGCTCGTCTCCTGCGCGCTGCTGCACTCGGCGATCGTGGTCGAGAAGCGCGACACGCTGAAGAGCTGGACGATCCTGCTCGCGATCCTCGCCTTCTCGTTCAG
The DNA here is from genome assembly GCA_029974175.1 of Vicinamibacterales bacterium. Lineage (GTDB taxonomy): Bacteria > Acidobacteriota > Vicinamibacteria > Vicinamibacterales > Fen-181 > JARKSS01. The sequence continues at coordinate 233 of JARKSS010000516.1, read as the reverse complement.
CCTGATCGGCGCCTTCGTCGTCCGCTCGGGCGTGCTGACCTCGGTGCATTCCTTCGCCAACGACCCCGAGCGCGGCGTCTTCCTGCTGCTGATCCTCGGCGCCTTCATCGGCGGGTCGCTGACGCTCTATGCCTGGCGGGCGCCGACGCTGCGCTCGGCGGCGGTGTTTGCGACCGTCAGCCGCGAGAGCGGGCTGGTGCTCAACAACCTGCTCCTCGTCGTGGCCGCGGCGG
>JARKSS010000502.1 GCA_029974175.1 Vicinamibacterales bacterium | reverse complement strand
GGAAGTCGGGCCAGTCACGGGAGGCCTGCGCGGTCCAGGCCAGCTCGGCCACCGCGGGCAGCCTCGGGAAGAGCAGGAATTCCAGGTCGTCGATGCTGGCCGCCGTCTCGGACCAGATCGGCGCCTCGACTCCCAGGATCTGCGACTGGTCCACCGGGACGTGCCTGGCCGGGTCCCACGTGTACGGGACGTCCACGTCCACCTTGCCCGCCCAATCGAGGCCGAGCGCCGTGGAGGCGTCGTACTTCATGTCGAGGTAGATGCGGTTGGCGGGGGACAGCACGAGTTTCGTGCCCGTCGGCGGCGTCAGCGTCGCCCGCGGCCGCCAGTACTGCACGATGGTGGACGGCTCCAGCTTCGAGTGGAGGATCTCGTCCCACCCGACGGGGATCTTGCCGTGCTTGATCACGAGGCCCTGCGCCCGTTCCATTAACGAGGCGTACTGCTCGGGCGTCATATTCTTCACCTCGTCGCCGCCGATGTGAAGCCACGGCCCGGGCGTCATCGCCGCCAGCTCCCCGATCACATCGTCGAGGAACTGGTACGTGATCGGCTTCTCGAAGCAGAAGTTGCTGAACCCGACGTCGATGCCGGTGTAGAGTGCCGGCGCCTTGCCGTCGCAGTTCAGCTCGGCATACGCGGCCAGGGCGGCGTTGCAGTGGCTCGGCATCTCGATCTCGGGCACGATCGTGATGAACCGGTCGCGGGCGTAGGCCACGATGCCGGCGTAGTCGTTCTTCGTGTAGAAGCCGCCGGGTCCGCCCTTCACCTCGGTGCTGCCCCCGATGGCCGTCAGCCTGGGCCACTTCGCGATCTCGATCCGCCAGCCCTGGTCGTCGGTGAGGTGCAGGTGGAGGCGGTTGATCTTGTAGAGCGCCAGCAGGTCGATGTAGCGCTTCACCTCGTCGGGGGTGAAGAAGTGGCGTGCGACGTCGAGCATCGCGCCGCGCCAGCCGAAGCGCGGCGCGTCGGTGATGGCGGCGGCCGGCACGGTGAGGTCGAACGGCCGGATGCCCCGCAGTTCGACCGTCCCGGGCATCAGCTGGCGCAGCGTCTGGAAGCCGTAGAACACGCCGGCGGGTGTCTTGGCGACGAGGCGGATGCCCTCGCGCGTGACCGAGAGTTCGTATCCTTCCTCGGGGCGCGAGCTGGACGGATCGACCTCGAGCCGGATGGCGCCGGCGAGCGGTGCCGGGCCCGCGTCCCGGATCGCCAGGCGGGTCTCGAGCGCCGGCCACACCAGGTCGGCCAGCATCTCCGCGATCCGCCGCAGCTCGGACTGCTTCGGCGTGATCTCGATCACGGTGTCCTTGGTGACGGCGAACGACTCGCCGGCCGTCATCGAGACCGACGCGGGCAGCGGGATCAGGGAGGGGCGTTCGGCAGCGGCCGGTCCCTGGCCCGACTGCGGTGGGGTGCCCTGCAGGCCGGCCACCACGGCCACGACGGCGAGCGCAAGGACGAGCGCGACAACTCTGGCGCCTGCGGCGGCGGGGATGATGGTGCTCATACGGCCGATTCTACGCCACCGTGACATCGGGCGCCGGAAGACCACTCGACTTCGCGACTCGACTTCGTGACTTCGCGACTTCGCGACTTGCGACTTCGTGGACTACGATCAGCCCGTGCGCACCATCCTCGCCGTTCTGCTGTCTTTCGCCGTCCAGTCCGTTCCGGCGCAGAAGCCGCCCGAGCGCTTCGTCGCCTCGCAGCCGCTTGCCGAGCTGCAGAACAAGCAGGCCGTGCTGGAGACGGACAAGGGGCCGATCGTCATCGACCTGCTGCCCGAGGACGCGCCCAATCACGTGGCCTACTTCATGAAGCTGGCCGCCGAGGGGGCGTACAACGGGACCACGTTTCACCGCGTCGTCAAGTACGGCATCATCCAGGGGGGCGACCCGCTGTCGAAGGATCCCGCCAAGCGGTCGTCGTACGGGACGGGGGGCCTGAACGTGCTGGCCGCCGAGCCCGGCGCCGGCAAGCACACCGCGGGTACCGTGTCGTCGGTCATCCTTCCCGGCAGGCCCGACACCGGCGGCGCGCAGTTCTTCATCTGCGTAGTGGACCAGCCGGCCCTCGACGGGCAGTACACGGCCTTCGGACGCGTGGCCGAGGGCATGTCGGTGGTCCGCCGCATCTCGGAAGCCGAGGTTGACGAGAGCGGGCGCGTCATCGAGCGCATCGAGATCAAGTCGGTCGTCATCCGCGACCGGCCGCCCGAACCGCCCACGTTCGACGACGAGGCAGCCGAGCAGCTTGCCGCCTACCGGGCGGTCGTCGAGACCCCCGCGGGCCGGTTCACGCTGGCGTTCCGCCCCGACAAGGCCCCCGGCCACGTCCGCAACTTCCTGAGCCTTGCCGCGGCGGGTGCCTACGACGGGACGACGTTCCACCGCGTCGTGCGCCGGTTCGTCATCCAGGGCGGCTCGATGAACTTCCGCCGCGAGCCGCTGAACGAGATGCAGCAGAGGCGCGTGCGAAACCTCGAGCCCGAGTTCAACGACCTTCCGCACCGCCTGGGCACGCTGTCGATGGCGCGAGGCGACGACCCGGCCAGCGCGTCCACCTCGTTCTTCGTCTGCACCGGCGAGGCCCCCTCGCTCGACGGCAAGTACACGGCCTTCGGCGAGGTGGTCGACGGCCTTCCCGTCGTGCAGGCGATCGAGGGGGCCCCGGTGGACGGAGAGGCGCCCAGGGAGAGGATTGAGATCATCAAGGTGACAGTCGTGAAGTCCACGTAGTCACGAAGTCACGAAGTCGCGAAGTCGAAGTCACGAAGTCTTGAAGTCCGTGGGGGCGCTGGCGAGGGGGGAGAGGTGAGCGTCGACGGCCTGGTGACAGGGGAGGATGGGCGGAGCCGGTGCTGGTGGTGCGTGTCGGCGCCCGAGTACCTCGCCTATCACGACACCGAATGGGGGTTCCCCGTTGACGACGACCGCCGCCTGTTCGAGAAGATCTGCCTCGAGGGGTTCCAGGCCGGTCTCAGCTGGCTCACGATCCTCAGGAAGCGTGAGGCGTTCAGGCGCGCCTTCGCCGGCTTCGACATCGACGCGGTGGCCAGGTTCACGCCCGTCCGGGTGGAGCGCCTGCTGGCCGACCCCGGCATCGTCCGCCACCGGGCGAAGATCGAGTCGGCCATCAACAACGCGCGGAGGGCCCGCGAGCTGGTTGCCGAGTTCGGGTCGTTGAGCGCCTTCTGCCGGCGCTTCGAGCCGCCGCCCTCTTCGCGCCCGGCCGTCATCACCCGGAAGGCGCTGGTCGGCATGACCACCTCGCCCGAGTCGGTGGCCCTCTCGAAGGAGTTGAAGCGGCGCGGCTGGACGTTCGTCGGCCCGACGACGATCTACGCGTTCATGCAGGCGGTCGGCCTGGTGAACGATCACCTCGAGGGATGCCACGTCCGGGAGGAGGTAGAACGGGCCCGGGTCCGGCGGGGATGTCCCGGAAGGGGTTGACACGGCGCGGGATGGTGTTAGATGCTTCTAACACTGATGCAGGCGGCTAACACATCCCGATGAGCTCCTCCTCCGACACCGTCTCGATCAGCTCCCCCCTCGAGGATTACCTCGAGACCATCTACCTGCTGGTCCAGGAGCACGGGTTCGCCCGCGTCCGCGACATCGCCGGCGCGCGCCGGGTGAAGGCGGCGACCGTCTCCGTCGCCCTGCGGAAGCTCGCCGAGGGCAAGCTCGTCGACTACCAGCGCCGCGAGTACATCGGCCTCACCTCGAAGGGAGAGCGGGCCGCGCGGCGCATCCTGGCACGGCACCGCCTGCTGACGCGGTTCTTCGCCGAGATCCTGAAGATGCCGCGCGAGGCGGCTGCGGAACAGGCCTGCACGCTGGAGCACGCGTTGACTGACGAGGCGATGGACCGCATCGTCCGGTTCTTCGAGTTCCTGGGGCGCTGCCCCTCGGTGATCGAGGCCTTTCAGCGTTGTCCCGTGGCGGCCGGGGCCGACGAGCCGGGCTTGTCTGCTGCCGCTTCCACCTGCGCCAGTTGCGCGGTGAGGAACGACGTGAAGTTGATGACCCTGTCCGACGTGGAGCCCGGGCAGAGCGTGGTCGTGACGCAGGTCGCATCGGGCGGGGCCCTTCGGCAGCGCCTGTTGGACATGGGCATGCTGCCCGACACCGTCGTCGATCTCGAGCGGACGGGACTTGGAGGCGATCCCCTCTGGGTCCGGTGCCAAGGGGCGCGCCTCGCCCTGCGGCGCTCCGAGGCATCGACGATCCTGGTTCGACGGAAGGCGTGAGTCCCGTTCTCCCTCCCCTCTTTTTTTGGGCGCGGCGTTAGATGACGCTAACACTGCTTGAGTCGCCAAGTGTCTTGTCCGCCCCCCGCGCCCGGCCCCCCCGCGCCCGGCCCCTCCGCGTGGCGCTGGCAGGCAACCCGAATTGCGGCAAGACCTCGATCTTCAACGCCCTGACCGGCGCGCGCCAGCACGTCGCGAACTACGCTGGTGTGACCGTGGAGCGGCGCGCCGGCACGTGCCCGCTGCTGAACGAGCCCGGCGAGCTGATCGACCTGCCCGGCACCTACAGTCTGAACGCGTACTCGCCCGAGGAACGGGTTGCCGAGGCGGAGCTGCTCGCGGGCCCCGACGTCGTCGTTGTCGTGACCGACTCCACCCAGCTGCAGCGCCACCTCGTTTTGCTGGTGCAGGTGATGCAGCTGGGCGCCAACCCGGTCCTCTGCCTCAACATGGCCGACGAGGCACGGGCGGCGGGGCAGACCATCGACGTCGAGCAGATGGAGCGCCTGCTCGGGTTCCCGGTCGTCGAGACCGTCGGCCACCGCGGCGAGGGCATCGACAGGCTCGTCGCGGCAATCGATCGGGCCGCGCGGAACCCGGTGGAACGCCACAAGCTGGTCCTCGGCGAAGACCTCGATCGCGCCCTCGACGACATCGCGAGGGCGCTGCCGCCGCCGGCCCGGCCGGAACAGGGCGCCGCGTGGGTGGCGACCCGGCTGCTCGTCGGCGACCAGAGGCAGACGCGGCGTGTCGCGGCGCTCGACGGCGGGGAGGAAGCTGTCGCGCTGGCGCGGCTGCACCGCACGCGACTGGAGGCGGCAACCGGCTGTGACATCGCCGTCTTCGTCACCGAACGCTACTTCGGCTTCGTGGACGGGCTTCTCCGGGAAGTCCGGCACCGGCCCAGGCATGTCGACACTCGGCAGCTGACCGACCGGATCGACGCGGTCGTGGTGCACCGGCTGGCCGGTCTCCCGCTCTTCGCGTTAGTGATGTTCGCGGTCTTCTGGCTCACCTTCACCGTCGGCGACTACCCGATGGGGTGGATCGACGCGGGCATCGCACGGCTCGGCGAGGGCCTCTCGCAGCTCTGGCCGGAGGGGAGCGACTCCCCGCTGCGATCGCTGCTCGTGGACGGCATGGTAGGCGGCGTTGGCGGCGTGATCGTCTTCCTGCCCAACATCCTGCTGCTCTTCCTCGGGCTGGCCTTCCTCGAGGACACGGGCTACATGGCCCGCGCCGCGTTCCTGACCGATCGCCTGATGCACCGCTTCGGCCTTCACGGCAAGAGCTTCATCCCGCTCGTGACGGGCTTCGGCTGCTCGATTCCCGGCATCATGGCCACCCGTACGCTCGAGAACGAGCGCGACCGGCTCACCACCATGCTGGTGCTGCCCCTCATGTCGTGCGGGGCGCGGCTCCCGATCTGGATGCTGCTCATCCCGGCGTTCTTCCCGCCGGCCTGGCGGGCGCCGACCCTGTGGATGCTCTACGGCTTCGGCATCGCGCTCGCGCTGCTGCTGGCGCTCACGCTCCGGCGCACGCTGCTGCGGGGCGACGATGCGCCCTTCGTCATGGAACTGCCGCCGTATCGCCAGCCGACCTTGCGAAGCGTGGTCCTGAAGATGCTCACCCGTTCGCAGGTTTACCTGCGCAAGGCGGGGACGACCATCCTCGCAATCTCGATCCTGCTCTGGGCTGCCACGACGTACCCGAAGCCGCCCTCCTACCAGGTGGACGCGCAGCTGGCGAAGGGCGAGCTGGCGCTTGCGCCGGAAGAGGTCGAAGCCAGGCGCGCCGCCGAGGACCTCGAGCACTCCATCGCCGGCCGGCTTGGGCGTGCACTCGCGCCGGTGTTCGCGCCGATCGGCTTCGACTGGAAGATTGTCACGGCCATGATCGGTGCCTTCGCGGCCAAGGAGGTGTTCGTCGCGCAGATGGGCATCGTGTATTCCCTGGCGGACGGGGGACAGGGAACCGACAGCCTCCGCGCCCTGCTGGCCCGCGACTACTCGCCCCTCGTCGGGATCAGCCTGATGGTGTTTCTGCTGATCGCCGCACCGTGTATGGCGACGATAGCCGTCACGCGCCGCGAATCGGGGAGTTGGCGCTGGGCGCTGCTGCAGCTGGGTGGTCTCACGGCGATCGGGTATCTGCTGGCGCTCGTCGTTTGTCAGCTTGGTCGGCTCGTGATCTGAAGGACGGTCTGCCTTGGAGACTCTCATCGTCCTGGCCATCGTCGGCTTGGCCGCTGCATGGGGCCTCGCCAGGATCTTCCGGACGACGATGCGGCCGGTGGACAGGGCCTGCGGGCCCGGGTGCGGAAGCTGCCCGGTCGCCTCGGGGCGCCCGCCGCTCGCCTCCCGCGAAGGAGGCTGTGAAGGCAGGGCAGGGCGAGTGGAGGCGGCACCATGAACCGCGAGGCGTTGCTGCAAAGCCTCGGGGAACTCCGCCGCCAGCTCGAGCTGCACGAGCAGCTGCTCAGGGAGCAGGTTGGTGACAGGCTGCAGCGGCCCGTTTCGGTCACGGGCGGCTGCCGGCACCAGCGGCGCCTGTGCCAGTTCCTGATCGAGACAGCGGAGGTGCTCGAAGGGACGCGCAAGGCGTTCAAGTCCAAGCAGCTCGAGGCGTTGCGCAAGGAGTGCCTGCGGGTGCTGGCAGAGGAAGTCCAGCCCGGCGGCCTGTGCGAGGCCGGGGGCGCGCCCAGTTGAACGAGGGCCGCGCACTAGCAGGTAGCTGAAGAAAGGAACCCTGCAATGTAAAGGGAAGAATGGAGAATGAAATAGGGCGTGTTTTTGCATTCTCCCTTTTGCATTTTGCATTCAGGCCGTGTTTTTCAGCGGCCTGCTAGCTCGAGGCCGCGTTCGAGCGGCCGGCCGGGTATCCGGTAGCAACGCCTACGGTTCGGCGACAGGGCCGGAAAGTGAGGCGCGACGGGGTCCGAAGCGACCCCTCGCGCCTCTTTTTTTTCGTTCGGAGGTCACCATGCGGTCGAACCTTTGCCACGCCGTCTGCGCGGCCTGCTTCATGGCCGCAGTGGCTACGTCCCCCGCACTCGCCCAGGACCCGGCGGCGGCCGGGGATCCGCCTCTCGGCCAGGCTGCCGGGGCCACCGCGCTGCCGCGAGCCGAACAGGCGCCACAGGCAGAGGCCGCCGTGGACGCGCGATCGTGGCTCGAACGCCACGGGGTCACCTTCGTCTCGCTCTACACGGTCGAGGCATTCGGCCGCATCGACTCGCCTCGATTGCCGTCAGCGAGTCGGTATCTCGGAAGTTGCTCGCCGAGCATCACGCTGGACCTTCGCCGGATGGGCGCCGGCCGGGGAGAGGTCTTCGCCAGCGGCCACCTGCTGCGCGGGCAGGCGCCCGAGGGCGTCCCGGTCCAGCGGGTGAGCAATCTCGACGCGCCGTCTTTCGAGAAGGTGGCCGAGGTGTGGTACGCCGACACGTATTGGAGCGGTCGGCTGAGGCTCAAGGGAGGCTGGCAGTACGCCGACGCCGAGTTCGGCGTGCTCGAGACGGCCAGGGCATTCCTCAACGCCTCGTACGGCGCCATCCCCACGACACCGATGCCTTCGTACCCGGATTCGGCGCTCGGCCTCACGTCCTGGGTGGCGCCGATCCCCTCGGTGTCGGTTGGAGTGGGCGTGTTTCGCGGCGCCCTGGCAGTGGCGCCCGAGGGACGGGCGGAGGGCGCGGGCAGGATGGGGCCGTTCGCCATCGTGGAAGCCCGCGCCGAGCCTTTCCGCAGCGCGGAGGGGCCGAAGGCCACCTTCCGGGTCGGCATGTGGCGGCAGTCGTCGGGCGCGCTGAACGCGTTGCCTGGGCCGGCAAGTGACGCTGCAAGCCGTCATGGGTTCTACGCCACGGCGGAGCACCGCTTCGGAGGCGGCCCGGTAGGCGCGCAGGCAGGTGACTGGGGCGTCTTCGCGCAGTGGGGGATGGCGCCGCCGGGAGCAAGCGAGGTCTCCCGCTATGTCGGCGGCGGCATCGTGCGGCAGGGCCCGATCCCGAGCCGGCCCGACGACGCGGCGGGCGCGGGGATTACCCGCGCGGCACTCTTCGAGGGCGGCCGCGAGACGGTGCTCGAGGTGTTCTACCAGCTGCAGCTGCACGGCGGGGCCTTCGTCCAGCCCGACCTGCAGTGGATCGACTCGTCCCGGCATCCTCGCTCACGGGCGATTGCCGCCGGGGTCCGCTTCGGCCTGGAGTTCTGAGCCGCGCTCAGGCCTGCGAGGATGGCTTTCTGCAGCGAGGCAGCGTTGGGCACCCTGCTTCCAGCTACTTCCCGGCCGCCCAAGTGGTCCCCTGGACGATCAGCTTCTGCACCGGCGGCGTCCGGATCGCCGCGGCGTCGTGGCCGAAGGTGTGGTGGAACACCCGGCCCTTCCCGTACTCGAGCGTGAAGGCCAGCGGCTCGGTCTGCTTGCTCCAGTCCGAGTAGGCCTGGACGAGCACGTGAATCGGGGCGTCGCCCTGCAGCTTCGCGTACAGCTCGTCGTCCTGGTCGAAGTCGGTGACGCCCTGCGTGATCGGGCTGGTCTTGTCCACCACGACGGCTTTGAAGACGCCGCGCGGGCCGTGCCCCGACGTCCCCATCACCCAGACGCGCCCGCAGAGCGCCCGGAACTCGGGCCACTCGTTGAACGAGGCGCTGGAAAGGTGCGTCACCACCAGGCCCTTGCCTCCCTTCACGAAGGCGAGCAGGTTCTGCTTGCCCTTGTCCGACAGCGTCGGGGTGCGGGCGTTGTAGAGCATCAGGTAGATCGCGTCAACGCCCTTCAGGTTGGCCTCGTTGGCGAGGACTTCGGCGTTGCCGACGACGTCCACGTCGAAGCGCTTCGAGTCGAGCAGCACCTCGCGGGTGGCCGAGGCGCAGCTGAGCCAGTCGTGGGCCGGCGAAACGTCGTCGCCAGTGATGATCAGAATCTTCGACTTCGCAGGCGCCGACCCGGATGCCTGGGCTGCGGCTGCCTGAAGGCCGGCGGCGCTGGTCAGCACCGCGAGTATGAGGAGGTGGAGGATGGGACGGAGGGTTGTAGTCATAGATCGGTCCACGAAGTGACAAGTCGGTCATGAAGCCGGGTCACGTTGCTCCGGCGGCATTATAGACGTGGGGAACCACGGAGAGCATCAACACGTCCAAGAATGAGCGCCGGAGGATTGTCCTCGAACGGCTCCGACGAGTTCTCTGGGAGTCATTCATGCGCTCACGCAGGATCCTTTCCGCCCTTCTGTTCACCGCTTTCGCGACAGTGTTGTTGGCCTCTTCGGACTCGACCCCCATCCTCGGTGCCGGCCGGGGGCAGGCGGCCGCTGCCCAACCTGCGCCCGGTTCGTTCCTCGACGTCCGGGTCGTCACCGACCAGCCCGAGACGGTGCTTGCGATCGCGAGCAAGCAGAAAGCCGGCGAGCCGATTGGCGAAGACGACTGGGGTCGCTTGTTCGCCTCGGAAGGCTACGTACGCCTGAAGAAGCGCGAGGCGTCGATGCAGCGGGCGTTCTCGGACGAGGAGTTCAAGGCGTTCGTGCTTTCGTCGAAGACGCTGGAGGCCGCAGAAACGTATCGTGCGCAGTTGGCCGGGTGGAAGGCGCTCGACGCCAGCGCGGCCGCCGCCGTCGCCCTGCGCTACCTGCCCGCCGGCGCGCGCCTGCATGCCACGATTTACCCGTCGATCAAGCCGCGCCCGAACAGCTTCGTCTTCGAGCTGACCACCAACCCCGCCATCTTCTTCTACATGGACCCGGCCACGACGCAGCCCGTCTCAGAGAACACGCTGGCCCACGAACTCCATCACGTGGGCGTCGCCGCCGCCTGCAACCCGGCCACGGAGAAGAAGATCGCGACGTATCCCCGACCGGCGGCACACGTGCTGGAGATGGTGGGATCGTTTTCTGAGGGGCTGGCCATGCTGGCGGCGGCCGGCGGTCCTGACGTGCACCCGCACGCGATGAGCACGCCCGAAATGAGGGCCGGCTGGGACCGTGACGTCGCCAACTTCGACCAGGACCTGCGCACGGTCGAGACGTTCTTCCTGGACGTCCTCGACCGCCGGCTGACCGACGCCGACATCGAGAAGCGGCACATGGACTTCTTTGGCTTCCAGGGGCCGTGGTACACGGTCGGCTGGAAGATGGCGGTCACCATCGAGAAGGTCCACGGCCACGACGCGGTCGTCGCCAGCTTCTGCGACTGGACGCAGCTGCTTTCCTCCTACAACGAAGCTGCGCGCGAGGTGCACGCGAAGGGGGGCGCCCGGCTGGCGACATGGTCGCCGAAGCTGCTGGAGCGGTTGAACGATCGCCAGGAGCGCCAACGGTAAAGGCCCGCCAGGCAGGGCGATCACGAGGCCGGGGCGACCAGCCGCGAGGCTGGCGGAGTCGTCTCACGATGCGGCGCGGCCGACGGCCTCCTGGCGGAACTGGTACACGCTGCTGTACGGCAGCACGCGGATCAGTTCCTCGAGGTTGGTCTTGCCCGCGGTCAGCCGGTCCATCACGTCGTCCACCATCGAGATTGTCGTCCGTCGCGACGACTCGCGAATCCGCTCGAACGGCGCCCCCTTGCTGATCCCGATCACGTCGTCTTCGTTGGGCCGCCACAGTTCGGCCACGCTGCTTCGGCCCCGGTAGCCGGAATAATCGCAGTTCGCGCAGCCGCGCCCCCGGTAGAAGCTCAACCCTTCCGGCGGGGCCGGGAAGAACTCGCGGACCAGGTCGGCCGACGGCGTGTACTCCTCCCGGCACTCGGGGCACACGCTGCGAATCAGCCGCTGCGAGAGCACGCCGAGCAGCGACGAGGCCAGGATGTTGGGATCGACGTTCATGTCGCGCAGGCGCGTCACCGTGGAGATCGCGTCGTTGGTGTGGAGGGTGCTGAGCAGCAGGTGGCCGGTCTGCGCCGCGCGGAACGCCATCTCGGCCGTCTCCTCGTCGCGGATCTCGCCGATCATGATCACTTCCGGGTCGTGCCGGAGAAACGCCCGCAGGTAGCGCGCGAACGTGTTCCCGATCCGCTCGTTGACCTCCGACTGGCTGAACTGCTCGTACACGTACTCGATCGGGTCCTCCGCCGTCAGGATGCGGATCTCCGGGCGGTAGAGGGTCATCAGGGCGGCGTAGAGCGTCGTGCTCTTGCCCGACCCGGTGGGACCGGTGATGAGCAGGATGCCGGAGGGGCGGCTCAGCAGCTGCTTCAGGCGGGTCGTGATGCGCTCGGAGAACCCGAGCTGGTCGATCGAGGTCGGGGCGTTCCGCCGATCGAGGACGCGCACGACCACGCTTTCGCCGTAGTAACCGGGGAGGATGGAGATCCGGAAGTCCACGTTGACGGCACGCCCGTCCCGTTCGACCCGCGCGCGAAAGGCGCCGTCCTGCGGCCGCCGGTGTTCGGCGATGTCGAGCTTCCCCAGGACCTTGATCCGCGACACGACCTCGCGCGCGTTCTCGTCGCAGACGCGCTGCAGCGGCCCAAGGTCCAGCTCGCGCAGGATGCCGTCGATGCGGAAACGCGCGTGCAGCCGGCCGGCCAGCATCTCGAGGTGCACGTCGCTCGCGTCCTTCGACAGGGCGAGGCCGAGCAGCTGGCGCACCGCGGCGTCGGCGCGGCGGTCGGTGGCGGCATCCAGGTAGCGAGGCCGGACCTCGTCTTCCTCGGTCGCCCTGACCTCGAGAAGGTCCTCCTCGACGGCCGGCGGCGCCACCTCCACGTCCTCGTCGTACAGCCGCTTGAACGCCCGGCGGATCGAGTCGAGCGTGGAGGTCACCACCTGCACGACGTGGCCGGTCGAGCGAGCCAGGTCGTCGGCGACGGTGGTGTTGGTCGGATCGGCCATCGAGACGGTGAGCACCTGGCCGAGGCAGCTCACCGGCACCAGCAGGTGCCGGCGCGCGTAGCTGCGGTTGATGATCCGCGCGAGGCCGCGGTCCAGCTCCACGCGATCGAGGTCGACGTACGCGATGTTCAACTGGATGCTCAGCACCTGCCTGAGCGCCTCGTCCGTGATGAACCCCATGCGAACGAGCAACTCGCCGAGCGGGCGGTGCTTCAACTTCTGCTGCCGCAGCGCCTCGTCCAGCCGCTGCTCGGTGATCGCCCCGTGCCGCAGCAGCAGCTCGCCGAGCCTCGGGCGCTTCTCCGCCCGTTCGAGCAGCAGGGTGAGCTGCTTCGGCGTCACCAGCTTCCACCCGACGAGGATCTGTCCAAGGGGAACGTAGCCAGGACGCTCGCGCTGTTCCTGGAGCGCCGCCTCCAGCTGCTCTTTCGTGACGAAGCCTTCCTGGACCAGGAGATCACCAAGGCGTGTCTCTGGGGGTGTCGGCGACATGCGTGCCATCTTAGACGAGGTGAGGCGCCGCGCGCCCGTGAAGTCGAGGCCGAATTGCCGCTGCCAAGAGTCCGATTTGGCCTCCGTCCCCGGGCTCTCGTCCGCTGTTGCGGCGCATGCGGCAGGCGCCCATAATGGCGCCCGTCCACCCCGGTCCGGCGCCGCGTTGCCTGGAGGAACCGACTCGCGGCCCTGTTGGGCCGTCCAAATCCACGTGCCGTACATGGCCATTGCCAGCGCCCGCCTTCCCTACCCCTGCCCCCGAGCGCTCCGGCGCATCGGTTTCATGCTTGCGCTGCTGGCTTTCGCGCCGGCCGGCTGTTCGAAACCGCCAGCCGCGCCGGCTGCGTGGCCCGAGCCGGCCGGGCCCGTTTCGGCGGTGCGGAAGGACTTCGTCCAGGCGCTGCGTCTGCACGGTACGGGTGCGCAAGCTGTCGGGGGGGTTGTCGTTCCAGGATCTCCGCGTGATCCGGGCGAACGTGAGCGGCATCGCGGCGTCAACCGCGCGCACGCGGGTGACGCCCACCAAGATGCTGCCGAAGCCGCAGGGCGGCACGCCGACGACTTCACGGTCGTCGTGCCGGCCGAGCTGCTGGCCCAGCAGCGCCGCACGCAGCGCGTGTTCGACATGGTGATGGTGGCGCTCGCCTCGATCTCACTGCTGGTGGGCGGCATCGCCGAAGGCCGCCCGGCTCGACCCGGTGGAAGCGCTGCATTACGAGTGACTCACTCCAGTCTGGACATGGCGGCGGCGGACGGGCATCATTCCGCCTCATGGCAGGCCTCACCATCCCCTCCGGGTACCGGTCGCTGCTGGACGTGAAGCAGACCGAGACGGCCATCAAGCAGATCAAGGACTTCTTCCAGCTCAACCTCTCGACCGAGCTGCGGCTTCGCCGGGTCACCGCGCCGCTGTTCGTCGAGAAGGGGACCGGCATCAACGACGACCTCAACGGCGTGGAGCAGCCGGTGTCGTTCCGGGTGAAGGGCCTGGCGATTGACGCGGAGATCGTCCAGTCGCTTGCGAAGTGGAAGCGGCTGGCGCTGGCCGACTATGGGATCGAGCCGGGGTTCGGCCTGTACACCGACATGAATGCCATCCGTCCCGACGAAGAGCTCGACAACGTGCACTCCGTGTACGTGGACCAGTGGGATTGGGAGCGCGTGATCACGGCCGGCGACCGCAACCTTTCGTTCCTGCGCGGGATCGTCGAGCGGATCTACGCGGTGATCCTTCGGACCGAGTACTGGATCGGCGAACTGTACGGGATTGCGCGATGCCTCCCCGAGACGATCACCTTCGTCCACGCCGAGCAGCTGCGCGAACGCTGGCCGTCGCTCTCGCCGCGGCAGCGCGAGGACGAGATCTGCCGCGAGGCCGGCGCGGTGTTCATCGTCGGGATCGGGCCCCCCCGGGCCGACGGCCAGCCGCACGCCGGGCGCGCGCCCGACTACGACGACTGGTCGTCCCCGAACGAGGCTGGCTACCTTGGGCTCAACGGAGACATCCTGGTCTGGAACCCGGTTCTCGAGCGGGCGCTGGAACTGTCGTCGATGGGGATCCGCGTGAACGCCGAGGCGCTCAGGCGGCAGCTGGCGATGCGCGGGTGCGAGGACCGGCAGAACCTCCTCTTCCACCGGCGCCTCCTGGCCGGCGAGCTGCCGCTCTCGATCGGCGGCGGCATCGGGCAGTCGCGGCTCTGCATGTTCTTCCTCCGCAAGGCCCACATCGGCGAAATCCAGGTCAGCCTCTGGCCGCCCGAGACGGTGCAGGCCTGCAGGGCCGGCGGGATCTTCCTCCTCTGACCGATCGCCGGTGGCCGCCCGTCATGTGATCTCGAGGCGGCTCACCGGCCCAGATGGGCTCAGCGTCCACCGCACCCTGGTCAGCCGCTCGAGGAAGCGGCGATCGTGGCTGACGAGCAGAAGCGCGGCGCGGCATCCCTCCAGCGCGTCCTCCAGGCATTCGATGGCCGGGAGAGTCGGCTCGTCCATCACGATGAGGTGAGGCTCGCGCACCGCGCCGATGGCCAACAGCAGCTTGCGGACCTCGCCCGGGCTGGCCTGCCGTGACTCGAGCAGCCGTGGCGGCCTGGAGCCCAGCGCGCTGACGATCGTCAGCACGCGGCCCTGTTCGGCCCGGGAGAGCGAGCGGAACTCGTCGAGGACCGCCGCGGACGCCTCGAGGTCCACCTCCTGCGGGAGGTACACCACCGGCTCGCGCTCGAGCTCCGGCCGTCCGAGCAGGTGGCGGACCAGCGTGCTCTTGCCCGACCCGTTGTGGCGCCGACGATACCCGTCCAAGCAGCAGCGCAGTGGAGGGAGACGCACGCAAGGAGGGGCGATGCCGCTCCCTCGTGGGTGAAGGAAACGCGTTCGAGAGCAAGGGACACGCGAACCTCCGCGCGCGGTGGCCGCGCGGCCGGAGGTCAGCCCTGGCATAGGGCCGGCGGGGGTGCCAACCCTCTATACCGGGCGAACTCGGGTCGGCACGTCTGGGGAAGGGGGATAGCGGGCCTGGCCGTGACGGCCGGCGGGGATCGCGCGGGAAAGAAGGACATGGGCCAGCCTGGCGACCACAGCATGCCGCCGGCGTCAGCAGGCCGACCAGGACTCTTCTTTCGCTATGCGCGCATCCGCCCACCACCCCGAGGAGGAACACCACGTCTTAACCCCACCCCGGGCCGGTCTTGCGGCATAATCCCGCTTCATGAACATGCACCACGCGCCGGACGCCCGCTCGGCAACGTTCGCCGCCGTCCTTGCCGCCGCAATCCTGGTCGTGCCCGTGGCCGGCTGGGCCCAGGATCAACCGGCCGCGCCGCCAGACCGGGCCAAGGTCCTGGCTGCGGCCCGGGAGGTCATGGCGGCACAGCGGTACTGCGCCCTCGTCACCATCGGCGAGAACGGACTGCCCGCGATCCGCACGATGAACCCGTTCCCGCCCGACGAGGGGATGGTCGTGTGGATGGCCACGCACGCGACCACCAGGAAGGTGAAGCAGATCCGCCGCGACCCGCGGGTCAGCCTCTACTACGCCGACCACGCGAACGCGATTGGCTACGTCGCCATCAGCGGCCGCGCCGAGCTGGTGGACGACATGAGGGAGGTGCTCGCGCGCAAGCGCGCGTACTGGGACCAGGCGTTCCCCGGCCTGAAGAACATCATGCTGATCAAGGTCGTGCCCGAGCGGATCGAGGTGCTCAACTACAAGCAGGGCGTGGTGGCCGATCCCGCCACCCTCAGCGCCCCCTCGATCACGATGACGGGCCAGTGACGCGGGGCCGGTCGATGCGCGGCCCCCATGCCGTGTCTCTCCCCGCGCCCGCCCTGGGCCGCGTGGCGCCTCGCGGGCGCAGGAGTACACACATGATCACCGCCGCAGTGCTGTCCGCCAGCGCGGCCATCTTCTC
>JARKSS010000479.1 GCA_029974175.1 Vicinamibacterales bacterium | reverse complement strand
CGTTTCTGCTCGGTCTCGTCGCCGAGACGTCGCTGCGGGCCTCGGACGTGACCGAGGGCCTGGCCGCCGTGGACCGTGCCCTCGCGCTCGCCGACGAGACCGGCGAGCGGTTCTTCGAGGCCGAGCTGCAGCGGGTGCGCGCCGGGCTCCTCCGGCGGGCGCCGGGAGGCGACTGCGACGACCGCGTGATGGCTTCGCTGGAAGGGGCGCTGGCTGCGGCCCGCCACCAGGGAGCCGCGTTGTTTGCGCTGAGGGCGGCCCTCGAACTCGGCGACGCCATGGGGGCAGCTGGAAACGTGCAGGAAGGCCGCGAGAGGGTGCGGCAGGCGCTCGCCGCCCTTCCCCCCGGCTCCTCGTCTGCCGAGATCGATTCGGCCCGTCTTTTCGTCTCAGGAGGGTAATGCGACGGCCATGCCCAGGAAGGCCCCCAGGACAGGGATGATGGCCAGGAGCACTTCAGCGGGAGGAATCCAAGTATGTTGCGACCCAGAAGCGTCCCGGCAGGGCTCGCCCTCGCTCTCGTCGTTGGCGTCGTGGGCGTCGTGGGCGGCGTCGGACTTCTCGCGCAGGCGCCGGCGACGCCGCAGGCCGGCCAGGCGTCGATGCCGAAGCTCGAGTTCGAGAAGTACACCCTGCCCAACGGCCTGCAGGTAATCCTCCACGTGGATCGCAAGCTGCCGATCGTGCACGTGAACCAGTGGTTCCACGTCGGCTCGAAGAACGAGAAGCAGGGCCGCACGGGCTTCGCCCACCTCTTCGAGCACATGATGTTCCAGGGATCGAAGAACGTCCCCGGCGAGTACTTCACCCACGTCGAACGCGCCGGCGCCAACGTGATGGAGGGCGGCGTCAACGGGACGACGAACGAGGACCGGACCAACTACTTCGCCACCGTGCCGTCGGCAAACCTCGAGATGCTGCTGTGGCTCGAGTCGGACCGGCTCGCGACGCTGCTCGACGTCACCTCGCAGGAGAAGCTGGACAACCAGCGTGACGTCGTCAAGAACGAGCGCCGCCAGGGGCTCGAGAACCAGCCGTACGGGCGCGCCTACCCGCTGCTGGCCGAGGCGGTCTTCCCGAAGGGCCACCCGTACTCGTGGCCGGTCATCGGCAGCCAGGAAGACCTTTCCGCCGCCTCGCTCGATGACGTGAAGGAATTCTTCAGGCAGTACTACACGCCGAACAACCTGTCGCTGGTGATCGCGGGCGACTTCGATCCGGCCGAGGCGAAGCGGCTCGTCGAGAAATACTTCGGGGGGCTTCCGCCGGGGCCCGCGCTCGATCGGCCGGCGCGCTGGGTTCCCCGCCTCGACGGCCCGCGGGTGGTCGAGGTGAACGACCGCGTGTCGCTCGAGCGGGTGTATCTCGGCTGGCCGGCGCCCGAGTACTTCGGAGAGGGCGAGGCCGAGCTGACGCTGGCGGCGAGGGTGCTGGCCGACGGGCTGTCGTCGCGGCTCAACAAGGCCCTCGTCTACGACCGGCAGCTTGCGACCGGCGTGAACGCCTTGAACGCGACGAATGAGATCGCCAGCCTGTTCGCCGTGATGGCGACGGCAAGGCCCGGGGCCTCGCTGGCGGAGATCGAGCGGGTGATCGGGGAGGAGATTACGCGGCTCGCCAAGGAAGGCCCGACGCCGGCTGAGCTCGACCGTGCGAAGACGAAGTACGAGTCGGAGTTCATCTCGGGCCTCGAGCGCATCGGCGGCTTCGGCGGC
>JARKSS010000467.1 GCA_029974175.1 Vicinamibacterales bacterium | reverse complement strand
CGGGGGCCGGCCGCCCCGCCTGGCCGGCCGCCATCGCGGGCGAACCGAGCGCGAGCCCCAGGGCCAACAGCAGTCCCGTCCGGCACGTCATCATCGGGCCCCTCATGGCCGCCCCCCCGCCCGGCGTGCGGCCGGCACGTTCTTCTTCGCCGCCGCGGCCTCGGCCTCCTGCTCCTTCGGCTCGAGCAGCACGAAGGTGGTGGCGACGCAATCGGCGGTGATCGTCGAGTTCGGCTCCTGCTTGTCCTTGCCCTTGATGTTCACGCTGCGGATGTGGATGATCCGCGGGAACTTGCTCACCCGGTCGAAGAAGATGCCGAGGTTGTGGTAGGCGCCGTCCAGCTGCAGCGTGTACGGGAACTCCGAGTGCAGCTGCTTGGTGACCGGCGGCCCGCCGGGCTTGAACCCTCGGATCGTCAGGTTCGACTGCACCGCGAGCGTCTGCAGCCGGCGCAGCAGATCGCCGATGTCCTTCTCCTCGGGCAGCACGTTCTTGAGCGTCTCGAGCCGGGTCTCGAGCTCGCCCACCTCCGCGCGGAACTGCGCGAGCCGCTGCGCCGTCGCCTGGCTCTTGCGGATGTCCGCCTGCAGCGCGTTCAGGTGCTGCTGGCGGGTGGCCATCTGGCGGTTCATCGGCGTGACGTACAGGTAGTAGAAGGCCGCCACGCCCGCCACCGACAGGGCCAGGAAGGCGCCGACCTGTCCGTACCACGGCAGCTTCGACAGTGACACAGCCACGGGCTTCCCTTTCCTGATGCGCCTGCTACGCGACGGGGGTGCTGACGACCGCCTTCACCGAGAACCGGATCAACTCGACGCCGCCGACGCCGCGCTGGCTGTCAACCTGGCTGTCGAGGATCTCCACCGGCTTGTTGAAGAACCCGCCCAGCTCCAGGTTGCCGACGAAGTCGGACAGCGCCGTCAGCGTGGTGCACCGCCCGCTGATCGTCAGCTCGTTCCCCTGCTGCTTGATCTCGGTCAGCCACAACATGTCCGGCAGGCTGCGGCTGATCTCGTCGAGCATCCGGACCGGGCCGGCCTGCCCCTTCCGGAGTTCCTCGATGAGCGCGACGCGCTGCTGGAGCTGGAGGCGGCGCGCCTCGAACTGCTCCACCTGCGCAATGAGGCCCCGCAGCCGCTGCGTCTCCCGCTGGGCGGTCGCGATGTCGGCCTCGAGCCGGTCGGCCTGCTTGTTCAACGACCAGTACCACCAGCCGACGCCGAGGGCGGTCAGGACCAGGATGACGCTGCACGCGAGCGTGATCTTCTGCTGCGTCGCCTGGAGGAAGCTGCCCATGCGGCGCCTGGAGCGCTCGCGTTCGACGGCAAGGAGATTGATTCGAATCATCGGTCGCCCGCCCGTCTGAGCGCCAGGCCCACCGCGACCGCGGAGGTCGGCGCCACCTCCGCGAGGTGCTCGATCCCCAGCTTCCTGACGTCGATCTGGATCGTGCGGAATGGATCGAACGGCTCCACCGGGGTGCCGAACCGATCGGCGAGCGCCTCGGCCAGGCCGTCCACCCGCGAGGTGCCGCCGCTGATGAGCACCCGGTCGATCCGGTCCGAGGCCGCCGTGGCCTTGAAGAAGTCGAACGTCTTCTGGATCTCGAGCAGCAGGTTCTCGGTCACGGCCCGGAGGATCGGCCGGACCTCGTCGGGGTGCACGCCGTCGATCGGCTCACCGCACTTGACGCGCTCGGCGCTCTCGAAGGGCAGGCTCAGCTCCTTCTGCACCGCCTCGGTATAGGCATTGCCGCCCATCGAGATGTCGCGCGTGAACAGCGACTGCTGCCCGCTGACGATGTTGATGTTCACGCCGCTGGCACCCGCGTTGAGGAGCACCACGACCGACGACGGGTCGGGGTCGTAGTTCGCCTCGTAGGCGTTCTGCACGGCAAAGGCATCGACGTCCACGACCACCGGCACGCGCCCCGCCTGGCGGACGACCTCGGTGTAGTCGTTGATCTTTTCCTTCTTCGCCGCAACGAGCAGCACCTCCATCCCCCCGCGGGTCTCGGCCACCGACGGCGGCGTGAGGATCTGGTAGTCCAGGTTCACGTCCTGGATGTCGAAGGGGATGTACTGCTCGGCCTCCCAGTAGATCGACCCGGCCAGCTCGGCCTCGCTCATCACCGGGAGGTTGATCTTCTTGACGATGACCGAGTTGCCAGAGAGCGACGCGGCCACCTCGCGCGTCTTGAAGCGATGACCGTCGAGGAGCCGGCGGATCGCCTCGGCGACCGCGCCGGCGTCGATGATCGCGCCATCGACGATGGTGTCGGCCGGGATCGGCTCGATCCCGAAGCCCACCACCTTGTACGACCGGCCGGCGGGCCGAAGCTCGATCGCCTTGACCGCGCTCGACCCGATGTCCAGACCGACAACGGGCTTGGGTCTGCCAAACACGCAGTGTCCCCTTCTCGGAAACTCGGTAACGCGGGTGCCCGGGGGCGGGGCACCGACCAGAACCACCCCAGCCATTCCGCAAGCAGGGTGCCAAGTGAAAAACCGCCCGAAAACGGCAATTCCCTGCCCCGCCCACGCAGAACTTGCCACCGCGCGGCGGTGGCGGCTGGCGGTTCCCGCACAGCTTTGGGCGGCCGATTACAAATCTGACACGCCCAAACCGCAGCAATCCTGTTATCGGACACTGCTCAGGTTTGGGACAGAGGGGGCCGCATCGTGTCGTGCAGGGGGTGCAGGGGGTGCGGGTGCTTGGGGTGCAAGGGGTGCGGGAGGTG
>JARKSS010000464.1 GCA_029974175.1 Vicinamibacterales bacterium | reverse complement strand
TGATCCTGGACGAGGCCACATCGTCGCTCGACTCCGATTCGGAGCAGCTGGTGCAGGTAGCGCTGGCCAACCTGATTGCCAACCGTACCGAGATCATCATCGCTCACCGGCTCTCAACCGTGCAGCGCGCCGACCAGATCGTGGTGCTGGACCGCGGGCGCGTGGTGGAGACGGGGCGGCACGAGGAGCTGCTGGCCCGGCCGCGCGGCGCGTATGCCAGACTGTATGCCATGCAGATTGCCGCCGGGCGGCGGGGCGGTCCGGAAGCCGGCGAGCTGCACGGGGAGACGCTGGGACTGCCCTGGGGCGAGGGGTGAACGGGCAGGTTCAAGGCTCAGGGCCGGAGGACGGTTCAGGGCCAGAACAAAGACTCAGGCCGTTGTCAGCTGTCAACTGCCTGCTGTTCGCCGCCAGCCCCATCGTGAGCACCACATGATCCGATCGATGACCGGTTTTGCGTCGGTGGCGCGCGAGGACGAGAACGCGGCGGTGGGGGTCACCATCCGGGCGGTGAACCATCGCTTCCTGGACCTGCAGCTGCGACTCCCGCCGGGCCTTGCCTCGACCGAGGGACGGCTGCGCGCCGCCGTTCAGCGGCACGTGGCGCGCGGCCGCATCGAAGTGAGCGTGTCGGTGCAACTGCGGCAGCCGCCAGCCCCGGAGGTCGAACTGAACGAGCCGTTCGTCCGGCGCCTGACCGAGGCGCTGGCGCGCGCCCGCGACGAGGGGCTGGTGAGCGGCGCACTGACGCCCGGCGACCTGCTGCGCCTGCCCCAGGCGCTCGTCATCCGCGAGGCGGCCAAGGACACCGAGGGAGCCGAGGGCGGCGGCGCCGGCCCGCTGGCCGAGGCGGCCCTCGAGGACGCCCTCGTGGCGCTGAACGAGATGCGGGCCCGCGAGGGAGCGCACCTCCAGGAGGACCTCGAGGCGCGTCGCGCGCTGATCGCGGACCTGCTCGAGCAGGCTGCCGTTGCCGCCGAGCACGGCCGCGCCGCGCTCGAGACGCGGCTCGCCGAGCGGGTGCGGGAACTCGCCCGCGAAGTGCCCGGCGATCCCGCCGCCATTGCCCAGGAGATCGTGCGCGTGGCGGCGCGCTCGGACATCAGCGAGGAGGTCGTGCGGTTCCGCGCGCACCTGGCTCACTGGGCCGCGCTGACCGCGGCCGAAGAGCCCTGCGGCCGGAAGCTCGACTTCCTGCTGCAGGAGATGAACCGCGAGATCAACACCATCGGCAGCAAGGCCGACGGCGAGGGGGTGCCGGCCCTGGTCGTGGCCGTGAAGGCGGAGCTCGAGAAGGTGCGCGAGCAGGTGCAGAATGTCGAATGAGCGCGGCCGGCTGTTCATCCTCTCGGCGCCCTCGGGCACCGGGAAGACGACCCTGGCCCGGCGCCTCGTGCAGCTGGTGCCCAACCTCAGCCTCTCGCGGTCGTACACCTCGCGGTCCATCCGCGAGGGCGAGCGCGACGGCGTCGACTACAACTACGTGACGGCCGAACGCTTCCTCGCCATGCGCGAGGCGGGCGGGTTCCTCGAGTGGGCCGAGGTGTTCGGGCGGTTCTACGGCACCGCGGTCGCCGACACCGAGCGGCGGCTGGCGGCGGGCGAAGACCTGGTTCTCGTCATCGACGTGCAGGGGGCGGCCAAGGTCCGCGAGCGGGGCGTCCCGTTTGTCGGGATCTTCGTGCTGCCGCCTTCCTTCGAGGTGCTCGAAGCACGCCTCCGCCAGCGCAGCCGCGACCCCGAGGAGCAGATCCGCTGCCGCCTCGAGACGGCCCGGCGTGAGATCGAGGCGCTCGCCGATTACGACTACGTCGTGATCAACGACGAGGTCGAGCGGGCGGTTGACTGCCTGCGCGCGATCGTGCTCGCCGAGCGCGCCAGGCGCGACGCGATGGCGCGGAAGGTGGAGGAGATCGTACGATCGTTCCAGTGAGGCGCGGCTGCGAAACATGCCAACCATAGCCCTTGGAGTGACCGGCGGGATTGGCGCCTACAAGGCGGTCGAAGTGGCGCGCGGCCTTCAGAAGGCGGGCCACGAGGTTGTCGTCGTGATGACCGAGGCGGCCCGGCACTTCGTCGGCCCGCTCACCTTCGAGGCGATCACGCGCCACCCGGTCATCACCGATCAGTTCGAGCCCGGGGCCAACGCCGACATCGCCCACATCCAGCTGGCCACCGACGCCGCGCTGCTGCTGGTGGCGCCGGCGACCGCCAACTGCCTCGGGAAGATGGCGAACGGAATTGCCGACGACTTCCTGTCGTCGCTGTACCTGGCGACCCGGGCCCCGGTCGTGGTCGCGCCCGCCATGAACACCTACATGTGGGAGCACGTGGCGGTGCGCCGCAACCTCGAGTTGCTGCGCGCGCGCGGCGTTCACGTGGTCGAGCCGGGCGAAGGCTTCCTGGCGTGCGGGTGGATGGGGAAGGGGCGGCTTGCCGAGCCCGATGCCATCGTGGCAGCCGTGCTCGACACCCTTCGACGGGGCGCAAGCCTCGCCGGACGCCGGCTCCTCGTCACCGCGGGGCCGACCTTCGAGGACATCGACCCGGTCCGCTACGTCGGCAACCGCTCGAGCGGCCGAATGGGGTTCGCCGTTGCCGAGGAGGCCGCGGCCCGCGGGGCCGAGGTCACCGTCGTCGCCGGTCCCGTGAGCGTCGAGCCTCCGGCGGGCGTCGGCCTCGTCCGGGTGCGCAGTGCCGTCGAGATGCGTGACGCCGTCATGGCCCGGGCCAAGGGCCAGGATGCCGTCGTGATGGCGGCAGCCGTCGCCGATTACATGCCCGAGCGCGCGACGGAGAAGATTCCCAAGGAAGCGGGGCCGCTCACGCTGGTCCTCCGGCGGACCCCCGACATCCTCGAGGAACTGGGGCGCGAGCGGGCAGAGGGGCGTCTCCCGGGAACCCTGCTCGTCGGGTTTGCGGCCGAGACCAGCGAGGTGGTCGCACGGGCGAGAGAAAAGCGGCGCCGCAAGCAGGTGGACCTGATCGTCGCCAACGACGTGTCGCGCTCCGACGCCGGCTTCGAGGTGGATGCCAACGCGGTGGTGCTGGTGGCCGAGGACGGCGAGCAGGAACTCGGGCTGGCGCCGAAGAGGGAGATTGCCCGCGGCATCGTGGACCGGATCGAGTGCATGCTGGGCAGGAGGAAGGAGTAGGAGTGGACCTGGGCGCCGCACTGGCGGATCATCTCGAATTCCTGGGCGAGCTGGGCGTGCCGGGCCTGAGCGAGGATCCCGCATGGCGCGAACGGCCGGGAGAACGCACGGCGCAGGCAGGCGGGACTGCGGCCGGGTCGCAGGACGAAGGGGCGGAGGTGGCGAGCAACACCGCTGGCGCCGAGCTGGAAGCGGTCAGGCTCGAGCTGGGCGAGGACTGCGATCGCTGCAAGCTGCACCGTCTCGGCCGCCGCCAGGTGGTGTTCGGCGTCGGCAACCCCGAGGCGCGGCTGATGTTCGTCGGCGAGGCGCCGGGCCGCGACGAGGACGAGCAGGGCATCCCCTTCGTCGGGCGCGCGGGGCAGCTGCTGACGAAGATGATCGAGGCGATGGGCTACCGCCGCGACGAAGTGTACATCGCCAACGTGATCAAGTGCCGGCCGCCCGAGAACCGGAACCCGCAGCCCGACGAGGTGTTCGCGTGCGAGCCGTTCCTGTTCAGGCAGGTGGAGGCCATCAGGCCCGCGGTGATTGTCGCGCTCGGCACCTTTGCCGCGCAGGCGCTGCTCAAGACCCAGGACTCGATCTCGCGGCTGCGGGGGCGGGTCTTCAAGTACGGCGGGGCGCGCCTGATACCCACCTTTCATCCTGCCTACCTGCTGCGAAGCCCCGAGCGCAAGCGCGACGCGTGGGAAGACCTGAAGCGAGCCAAGGCGCTGCTCGAGCAGGACGGCGACCCCTCCTCGGAAACGTAGAATGCAGCAGGTAGAATGCGGGAGCATCCTGGCTTCTGCGTTTCGCCTGTCCCGGTCGCGTCCATGTTCGTTTCCGTCGCCCTCCCGGTCCCGACGCTCGGCCTGCTGACCTACAAGGTCCCCGACGGCCTCGAGGCGCCGCGCCCCGGCACGCGCGTGCTGGTGCCGCTCGGCGCCAGGCGGCTCACCGGGATCGTCGTCCAGGCCGGCGAGAGCCTGGCCGTGGGCCTGTCACAACCCGGCGACGGCACTTCCATCAAGACGCTCATCGACGTGCTCGACCCCGACCCGCTTCTGCCGGCGGAGGTGGTCGGCCTCGCCCAGTGGGTGGCCGACTACTACGCCTGCGGTCCGGGCGAGGCGCTGGGCGCCGCCATGCCGCCGTTTGCGTGGGTCGAGAGCGAGCTGCGCGCACGCCTGACGCCTGCCGGCCGCACCCGCGTGGAGGCGTCCTCGGGCCGCAGGCCCGCGACCCTGCGCGGCGCCGTCCTCGGGTTGCTGGGTGACGGCTGGACCCCGCTTCGCTCGGTGGCGTACCGGCTGGAGCACGGCGGGGCGGGACGCCGGCGGCCGGCACCCGCGCGGGCGCTGGTGCGCGCGCTCGAGCGCGAGGGCCTGGTCGAGATCGAAGAAGTGCTGAGCGGGCGGGCCCGTGCCTTCAGGACGCAGCGCGTCGCCGCCGCCACCGTCGCGGGGCTGTCGGCCCTCGAGGCCATCGACGACGGTGGGGAAGGCGCGGTCGCGCTCGGCCCGCGCCAGCTGGAGGCGCTTCGCGCGCTGGCCGCCTCGCCGCACGGGCTCGCAGTGCCGGCGCTGCGCGAGCACGGCGCCGGCGGCGACGTGGTTCAGCGGCTTGCGGCGCGCGG
>JARKSS010000457.1 GCA_029974175.1 Vicinamibacterales bacterium | reverse complement strand
GGGGGGCGCCACCACGGTCAGCAGCGTCCCCGGCCGGTTCTTCTTCAACTGCACGCCGGTGTAGAAGACCTCGAGCGCGCCGGCCGCGTACAGGCGGTCCATCAGCGCGCCGAAGAGCTGCGGGTTCATGTCGTCGATCTCGCACTCCACGACGACGACCCGCTCGACGGGCCCCGGCGTCCCGTCCTTGCCGATGACCACCCGGAGGACGTTGGGTGAGCCCGGCAGGTCGCGGTCGCCCGCGCCGTACCCCACCCGCTCGACCTCCATGGCCGGGAACGCGCCGTACTCGGTGGCGTACCCGGCCACCAGCAGTGCGCCCGTCGGCGTCACCGTCTCCATCTGGACGCCGCTCGAGTAGACCGGCACGCCGCTCAGGAGCTTGAGCGTGGCGGGGGCCGGCACCGGGAACACGCCGTGAGCCGAGCGGACCACCCCGCCGCCGACGTTCAGCGGCGACGCCACGACGCGGTCGATGCCGAACCACTCGAGGCCGAACACCGCACCGGCCACGTCGACGATCGAGTCGAGCTCGCCGACCTCGTGCAGGTGCACTTCTTCGATCGGCATCTGGTGGATCGCGGCCTCGGCGGCGGCCAGCCGGCCGAACAGCTCGGTGGTGCGCGCCTTCGCCCTGGCCGACAGCGAAGAGGCTTCGATCAGGCGGTTGATCTCCGCGACCGATCTGTGGGCGTGCGCGTGGCCGCGGCCCCCCGCTTCCCCGTGCTCGTGAGCATGCGCATGGGCGTGGCCGTGGCCGTGAGAAGGCTCGTCATCGTGGTCGTGTGCGTGGGAGTGCCCGTGGTCGTCCCCGTGGACATGCGAACGCGCGGGACCGGGCGACCCGGCGTCTCCCTCCTCGAGGAGGCGGAAACTGGTGGCCGAGACGCCCGCCCGGAGCACCTTCTCGGCCGACAGGCGCGTGCCGGGGAGCATGAGGGCGCCGAGGGCCTGCTCGAGCGCGGCCAGCGGAAGGCCTGCGTCGAGAAGCGCGCCCAGCACCATGTCACCCGAAGCCCCCGCGAAGCAGTCGAAGTAGAGTACGCGCGCCATGTGCCTCCTGCCTCACCACAGCCCCGATTCCTTGAGGCTGTAGTACTTTCCGTCACCGAGGATGACGTGGTCCACCACCGTCACCCCGATCAGCTCGCCGGCCGCATGCAGGCGCACGGTCAGTTCCACGTCCTCGGGGCTTGGCTGGGGGTCGCCTGAGGGGTGGTTGTGGAACAGGATCACCGCGGTGGCCGAGGCAAGCAGCGCGTGCCGGAAGACCTCGCGCGGCTGCACGCTGGTCGCGTCCTGCGACCCGGTGGACAGCAGGGCGCAGCGGAGCACCCGGTGCTTGGTGTCGAGCAACAGCGCCCCGAACTGCTCGATGGGCCGCCCCCCGTATTCTGGCATCAGGTAGTCGGCCGCCGCACGCGGGCCGAGCACCTGGAAGCGGTCCCCGGCACGGCGCGCGAGGGCCCGCCGCCCCAGCTCGATGGCGGCCATCACCTGCGCGGCCCTTGCCGCTCCCATGCCGCGCACGCGCAACAGCTCCTCGCGGCTGGCGCGCTGCACACCGTGCAACCCTCCGCACGCCGAAAGCAGCTCGTTGGCCAGGCCGAGTGCGTCGGCCCCCACCGTGCCGGTGCCGATCAACGCGGCCAGCAGCTCGTTGTCGCCAAGGCCGGACGCGCCGAGGCGCGCCAGCTTCTCGCGCGGCCGGTCGGCTTCACCCAGCGCCTTCACGGGCCGCTCTCCGAATCAGTTCCTTTATACTGCATCCCATGCGTCGCCTCGTTGTTCGCCTCGTGGTCTCCCTGGTTGCGACCCTCGCCCTCACGGCCTGCGCCGCACCGCCGGCGGCCGAAATGACCGAGGCACGCGAGGCCCTCGCGGCAGCGCGCGC
>JARKSS010000450.1 GCA_029974175.1 Vicinamibacterales bacterium | reverse complement strand
AGCGCCGGCCGGCCGCCGGCGCCAGTCGGGACACACAGGGGGGACGCTGGTGCCAACGACAGCGTCTACGCGAACTGGGCCTGCATCTTCTTGAGCAGGCGCAGCGACGCCGCGATCCCCTCGCGCTCGGGCAGCTTCTGGCCCTCGTACTCGATCCCGACCCACGAGTGGTACCCCGCGTCGAGCACGATCTTGATCAGGCGCGGGTCGTCCTTGGTGGTCTCGTTCCCCTGCGCGTCGAAGTCGTGCGTCTTGGCGCTGACCCCCTTGGCGTACGCCATCAGCTCGGCGACGCCCTTGTAGCGGTCGTACTCGTAGAAGTTGCCGAAGTCGGGCAGCGTCCCGCAGCGCGGGTGGTTCACCAGCTTCATCACCCCGACCAACCAGTCGCCGTGCGACGACAACCCGCCGTGGTTCTCGACGATGACGTTGATCTGGTGCTGGTCGGCGAACTCGCACAGCCGGCGCAGCCCGTCGGCCGCCAGCTTCATCTGCTCCTCGGGCGTCCCCTTCGACGCGGCGTTCACCCGGATGCTCGCGCACCCGAGCGTCTTGGCCGCCGTCACCCAGCGGTAGTGGTTCTCCACCGCCTTCCTCCGGGCGACCGCGTCGGGGTCGCCCAGCTGCCCCTCGCCGTCCACCATGATCAGGTGCTGGTAGACGTTGTAGTCCTTGGCCCGCTTGTTGAGCTCGGCCAGGTAGGCAGAGTCCTCGGCCTTGTCCTTGAAGAACTGGTTCACGTACTCGATGGCGTCGATGTCGAAGACGGTGCGCGTCACCTTCGCAAAATCGAGGTTGTCGATCACCTTCTTCTGCAGCTCGCGGTGCAGCGACCACTCGGCCAGCGAAATCGTGAACGGCGGCTTCTTCGCCTGCGCGAAGAGCCCGGATGGGCGGACGGTGACCAGCGACGCCGCGGCTGCGGCCCCGGTGACGAGAAAGGAACGGCGCGACAGGTGTGTACTCATGGTTGAAGGCTACCTCATCTCGACGCCGCGTTCACGCGGCTTGCGGGTGCTCGGGGCAGGCCGGGCCAGCACGGCGTTGATGCCCCGCAGGCTCAGCCACCACTGCTGCTTCGGCCGCCGGTTCTCCTCGTCCACCATCCGCGGCAGGTCCTCGAGCGGGTGGAACACGAGCTTGCCCGACACGGTGCCGATGAAGGCCGCCGCCGGTTTCGCCTCGGCCGCCTGCTCGATCAGGAAGCTCACGCACTGCCGCGCCAGCGTCGTCGCCTGGATACGGTCGAAGGGCGACGGGTCACCCCCCTGCTGCAGGTGCCCGAGAATGCTCTGCCTCACCTCGAATTCGCCGCCGCTCTCCTCGTCGAAGAGTGCCGAGATGAAGGCGGTGTCGTAGGTGGGGTTCGCCTCCTCGTTGCGGATCACGAGGCCGACGCGCTTGCCCTCCTGGAAGCCGCGGATGAGCGCGTCGAGGTCTTCCTTCATCGCCTTGAGCGTGATCCCTTCCTCCGGGATGTAGACCCGCTCGGCGCCGGTCGCCAGGCCGGCCATCACGGCCAGGTACCCGCACCGTCGCCCCATCACCTCGACGACGTAGCACCGACGCTCGGCGACGGCCGACTGCTTGATCTTGTCCACGACCGTCACGATGCTGTTGAGCGCCGTGTCGGCGCCGATACTCAACTCGGTGCCCGGCAGGTTGTTGTCGATGGTCGCCGGCAGGCACACCAGCGGGATCTCGAACGCCGGGTAGTTGCGGCGCTCCTCGAACAGACGGTGCGCCCCCTGGTACGCCTCCCAGCCCCCGATGATCAGCAGCCCCTCGATCCGCCGCTTCTCGATGGTCCGGGCGATCGCGTAGAAGTCGGGCCCCTCGGGGACGGCCCGGTTCGTACCCAGGTCGGCGCCCCCACGGGACGCCCACCCGTCCACGCTCATCCAGTCCATCGTCTTGATGTCGTCGCCCACCAGGCCGGGGAAGCCGCCCTGGACGCCGAGCGGGATGTGGCCGTGATCGAGCGCGACGCGCACGGCCGCCCGGACCGCGGCGTTCATGCCGGGGGCCGGTGCGCCGGCGTGCATGATGGCCAGGCGCAGTCGCCGCTGCCCGGGCTGGGGCGGGTGCGGCAGCGCGCGCAGCAGCATCTGCATCGTGCCGAGCGCGACGTTGAAGCTCGGGCCACGCATCTCGAGCGCGCGGGCGTACTCGCGCGCCTCGAGCAGCCGGTTCACCTCGCGCGACTGGGCCACCGACTCGGCCAGCGAGATACGCTCGACCCGGTTGCCGCGCATCCCGATGACCTGCGACTCCCGGTCGGCATGCCCGCCGAGCAGCGTCTCGACCGCCGCGTGCCCCATGATCGTGCCGAGATTCCTGTCGTACGCGCTCGGCGATCCGCCGCGCTGCACGTGCCCGAGCACGGTGATCCGGACCGATTCGCCAAGCCCTTTCCCGAGCACGTCGCGCAGCCGCTCGCTCGTGATCGGCTGCCCGTCGCGGTCGGTCGCCCCCTCGGCCACCACCACGGTGGCGTCGCGCCGGCCGGCGTCGCGGGCGGCCTTGAGCGACGCCAGCATCTCGTCCTCCCAGTTGTCGGACTTCGGCGGGTTCTCGGGGATGAACACCCAGTCCGAGCCGGTGGCGATGGCGCTCATCAGCGCCAGGTAGCCGCAGTGCCGCCCCATCACCTCGACGACGAAGGTCCGGCGGTGGCTCGAGGCGGTGCTGCTGATGGCGTCGATCGCCTCGGTGATCCGGTGCAGGGCGGTGTCGGCGCCGATCGTCATGTCGGTGCCGGCCGCGTCGTTGTCGATCGACCCGAACAGGCCCACGACGACCAGGACGGGGTGGAGGGCGGCGACCTCGGGACTGACCTGGCCGGATGCGACCAGTTCCTCCACCAGGCCCGGCCACTCGGAGCGCAGCAGGTTGGCGCCGTGGAGGCTGCCGTCGCCGCCGATGACGATGAGGGCGTCGAGGCCGGTCGCAAGGATGTTGCGCGCCGCCGTGAGCCGCCCGGGGCGCGTGCGGAACTCCTCGGAGCGGGCGGTGCCGATGGTGGTGCCGCCGCGGTGGAGGATTCCGCCCACCGAGCTCCAGGTGAGTGGCTGGATCCGGCTCCCGCCCTCGATGAGGCCGGCGTAGCCCTCCGAGATGCCGAACACTTCGACGCCCCGGTCGAGCGCCGTGCGCACGACGGCGCGCACGGCAGCGTTCATCCCGGACGCATCACCCCCGCTGGTCAACACGCCAACACGTCTGATGGTGCTCACGGAGGAAATGTTACGACAGAAGCCGGGTTCAACGCTTGGGCTTCGGGACGGAACCGGCGGCCCGGCCCCTCAGAACGCCGGCTTGCGGCCGGGCACCTGCGTGCGCACGGCGTAGAGCGACGTGCGGGCGCAGATGAACAGCGTCCTCCCGTCGGCACCGCCGAAGACGAGCTGCGTCGGACGCTCGGGCACCTCGATCGTCTCGATCGGCCGCCCGTCCGGGTCATAAACCTGGATGTGGCCGGCAGCCAGGTACACGCGCCCCTCCGCGTCCACCGCGACCCCCTCGCCTCCCTGATGCACGAACACCTCGAGGTTCTCGAGGTTACCGTCGGGTGTCAGCGTGCCGCGCCAGGTCGTCACCTCTGACTCGCTGGTCACGTAGAACGGCTGGCCGGGACTGGCGGCCGCGAGGCCGAAGCCGCGGATCAGGTCGGCGCTCTTCACCCCCCAGCTCTGGGCGCCGGTGGTGAAGTCGCGGCCCGCCGAGATGTAGGTGGTGCCGTCCGGGGACAGGTAGTGGGAGGGCCGCCGAACGGCCTGCCCCGTTTCTGGGTCGCGTGCCACGCGCCAGTCGCCCACGGGGCGCACCGCCGTCAGCCCCGGCCGCGGGGCTGCATCCACTGGCTGGAGGACGGTCATCCGGTCGATCGGCGTTCCGGGCTCGAACGCATACACGGTCCCGGTACCGCCGTAGGAGACCACCATCAGGTTGCCGGCGCGGTCGGCGGCCAGGTTCACCGGCTCGAGCGGCGTGTCGCGCTCGACCGACAGCCGCGAGCGCGCGACGTCCCACCGGTAGATGCGCTGGCGTCGCGCGTCCACGAAGAAGAAGTCGCCCTGCGGCACCGTCACGCCGCCGGAAATGTTGAAGAAGCCGGTGGCGAGGCGCTGCA
The DNA here is from genome assembly GCA_029974175.1 of Vicinamibacterales bacterium. Classification (GTDB taxonomy): domain Bacteria; phylum Acidobacteriota; class Vicinamibacteria; order Vicinamibacterales; family Fen-181; genus JARKSS01. The sequence goes on along the minus strand of JARKSS010000450.1, from coordinate 15,126 downwards.
CCGTTGCGCCCGGCTCGAGGAGGCGGGAGCGGGCGGGGCTGCTCTCGTCCTCACCCTGCCGCGGGGCGTCCGCGGCCGTTGCCTCACCCCGTACGTCGAGCCAGGCGAACTCGCGCTGCCTGATCTCGACGCCGGTGTCCTCGTCGAAGACCGCCGCGTCGAACGACACCTTGCTGTTGCTGTAGCAGTGGAAGTTCCGAAAGCGGATGTTCCGCGAGTTCGAGACCTTCACGGCCCACGGGAACGGCTGGTACGAGCTGATGACCCGGTAGAGGTGGAAGTTGGCGAAGGTGATGTTCTCCGAGTCCACCACCTCGAGGGGCAGCGCGAAGGGGCTCTCGCCGCGCTCCTCCTCGGTCTGCATCGCGTAGATCCGCCAGTTGGCCGCCTTCCGCACCTGGATCTCGTAGCGCACGTGGTGCTCGCTCGACATCTGGTAGATGCGTCCCTCGGTGGTGGTGTTCGAGATCAGCATGCCCGACATCGCGAACGTGCTCGGTGTCCAGATGTCAAAGAAGGTGCCGCCACCGCCGTCGGTCACCCACAGGCTGGGGTACTGGCTGTCCCAGCGGCGGTTCACGTCGGGGTCGGCCGTCCGGTTGTTGTTGTAGGGGTTCGCGCGCGTCCCGTCGAGGTTGTTGGTACCGTGGCCGCCGAGGAACCGGACGTCGTTCATCATCGACCGGGCGCCGGCCATCCACTTGACGCCCACCGCGCGCGGGTTGATCCCGTTCGTGTACACCCCGACGCCGATCATCACGTTCGTCCCGCCCTTCGGCGCCTCGATCATCGCCCTTGGCGGCCCGATGCCCTGGAAGGCCTCGGTTCGATCGAGCAGCACCAGCGCGGTGATCAGCGGGTGCAGGCCGATGATCGCCGTGTCGGGCCGCAGCGTCAGCGTGTCGGAGATCACGTAGTAGCCCATGGGGAGGTAGATCGCGCGGTGCGACGCGATGGCCCGGCGGAAGACCTCGGTGTCGTCGGTGACGCCGTCACCCTTGGCGCCGAGCGCCCGCACGTTCACCCAGCTGCCCGCCGGCGGCAGCGGGACGAGGTCCGACGGTACCGGTTCGGGCATCGCTGCGAGCACGTCGGCCTCGAAGATGTCCACGATCCTGGGCGAGGCCCGCATGCCCGCGTAGTGGAGGCCGTGCGAGAAGATCCTCACCTCGTAGACCTCGCCAGGGGCGGCGAACGTCTTCCCGCTCTTCAGCAGCCGCGCAAAGGCGGGCACGCGCCGGCAGACGATGTTCTCGAGGTTGATCTGCGTCCGGGGGTTCTCCTCGAGACCGATGAGGATGGCGGGGCCCGAGATGTCCTCCATCCGGCCGTCCTTGATCCACAGCTCGTCGTGCGAGTCCTCGTCGATCGAGACGGCGGCCGGGACGTTCCGGAACTGCGGGCGGATCAGCGTCAGGCCGGCGGCACGCTCGCGGATGGCAGCCTCGCGCTGCCCCTCGAAGTACATGTCCACCGCCGTGAACTGCCAGCTGGGCGACGGGGTCCGGGTCCAGATGCCGTACGTGCCGCCGAAGAAGCGGACGTCCTCCATCACGTTGCCGGTGTCGTGCACCCCGGCGATGCCCGGCCCGACGTGAATGTCCATGTGGGCCAGGAAGCAGTGCTGGGCGTAAGTGCCGCGCACCGCGACCGCGCCGTGGTTCCCCTCGCCGATCTCGATGTCGATGTTGCTCATGGCCGAGTAGAACGTGCCCGGGGAGGCGTCGGGCGGGCGGGTGCCGGGAGCCGGGGCCGGGGCCGGCGGACCGCCCGGGCGGCCGAATCCGGGCCGCGATCCGGCGAAGAAGATCACCTGCCGCTCGGCGTTCCTGTCCTGGTAGCCGGGGGTGTTCGGGGCGAGCACGATGACCGGCCGCTTCGCGCCGTACCCGATCAGCCGGATGGAAGGCCACACGTCAATCGTGCGCGTGATCCGGTACCGCCCCTCGGGCACGAAGACGATGCCCTGCCCCACCGCTTCGTGCACGCGGTCGATGGCACGCTGGATGGCGTCGGTGTCGTCGGCAATGCCGTCGCCTCGCGCGCCGAACGCCTCGAGGTACACCGCCTTCGGATCGTCGAGGCGGACCGTGTAGTACGACGTCCCGGCCACCGCCGGAGCCGCCACGACAAGCAGACAGGCTGCGAACACGATGAGCTTGGACATGAGCACTCCATCTCTCGACTCGGCGCTACGCGCCTCGCTCGGGACAGGCCAGCCCCTCCAGCACCAGCACCTTCGGCACGACGAGTATCGAGTCCCCGCTTGACGCGCCACTATAGCTCCGACATGATCACGCCGGCCAGAGGAGGGGCATTGCGTGCGGCACACCGGTCTATTCGGAGCGGCGGCATTTTCGCTTGTTCTCGGCGTGTCGGCCGGCGTCACGGCACAGACGGTCGTGAAAACCGAAGGCGGAGACGTCCGCGGCGCCTCGATCGGCACCACGGGCATCCGCGTCTTCAAGGGCATTCCCTACGCCGCGCCGCCCACCGGCGAGCGACGCTGGACGGCGCCACAGCCGCCGCCGGCGTGGGAGGGCGTCCGCGACGCGACCGCGTTCGGGCCGGGCTGTGTGCAGGCGAAGGTCTTCGGCGACATCAACTTCGACCGCCAGGACGAGGACTGTCTCAACCTCAACATCTGGACGCCTGCCAAGCAGAGCCAGCGCCTTCCCGTGATGGTGTGGATCCACGGCGGCGGCTTCGTGGCCGGGGGTGGCGGCGAGCCCCGTCACGATGGCGAAGCCTTCGCCCGCAAGGGCATCGTCCTGGTTTCGATCAACTACCGTCTGGGTGTCTTCGGCTTCCTCGCCCACCCCGAGCTGACCCGCGAGTCAGGGCGCAACGCCTCGGGCAACTAAGGCCTGCTCGACCAGGTGGCCGCCCTCCGGTGGGTGCGCGACAACATCGCGGCCTTCGGTGGCGACCCGGGGAACGTCACGATCTTCGGCGAGTCGGCCGGGTCGTTCTCGGTGAGCGCGCTGGTCGCCTCGCCGTTGGCCAAGGGACTGTTCCACAAGGCGATCGGCGAGAGCGGCGCCTTCTTCAGCACCGGCACCCTGCCGCTGCGGCCGCTGGCCGCCGCCGAGGAACAGGGCGTGAAGTTCGCCTCGGCGATGGGCGCCGCTTCGCTGGCCGCGCTTCGCGCGAAGCCGGCCGCCGAGCTGCTGTCCGCCGCCTCGAAGCCAGGCCAGGGCTTCTCGCCGATCCTCGACGGCTACTTCATGCCCGAGGAGCCCGCGGCCATCTACGCGGCCGGCCGCCACAACCGGGTTCCACTCCTTGCGGGCTGGAACGCCGACGAAATCCGCCAGGCGGTGACGATGCGGCCCGAGAAGCCGACGGTCGCGAGCTTCACCGCTGACGTCCGCAAGCGCTTCGGAGCGTCGGCCGACGCCATCCTCGCGGCCTATCCCGCGCGCGACGACGCCGAGGCGCTGGAATCGGCCGCGGCACTCGCCAGCGACACCTTCATCGGCTACGGAACCTGGAAGTGGATCGAGACCCACCTCCAGGCCGGCGGCTCCCCCGTCTACCGCTACTCGTTCGACCGGAAGATCCCGGTCGAGCCGGGCGCGACGGTGGCAGGCCGGCCCGTGACTGCGGCCGATGTCGGGGCGCGCCACGCGGGGGAGATCGAGTACGTCTTCGGGTCGCTGAAGCTCTCGCTGCCGAAGGTACCGTGGGAGGAAGCCGACTGGAAGCTGTCGGATGCCATGACCTCCTACTGGGCCAACTTCGCGTGCAGCGGCGACCCCAACGGTCCCGGCCTCCCGCCGTGGCCGCGTTACGAAAGCGAAGGCCGCCGCGTGATGCACCTCGACGTGACGATCAAGGACGCCCCAGACACGCTGCGTCCTCGTTACGAGGCGCTCGACGCCTTCGCCGCCTCGCAACGGAAGTAGGGAAGTAGAGCGGTCAAGATCGACCGCACAGGCACCGAGCGACAGATCTCGGTCAGGGTTGCGTTGCCATTTGCCACGCCGTAGCACGAGGCGCGAAGGCCTGTGCCTCGGTGGTGAACGTGGATCGGTCGGCTGTTCGCTGTCTGCTGTTCGCTGTCCGCATCGTAACGAGGAGAGCCCATGAAACGCAATCGACGCGAGTTCGTCCAGGTGGTCGGGGCCGGAGCCGCTGGGCTGACGATCGGCGGCGGAAGGTGGGCCGAGGCGTCGCCCCATGCGGCTGCAGCGGCTGGCGAGGACGACGGCCCCGTCCTGCTCGTCGGCGACAAGATTGCCGTCACCGAGACGGCCAACGGCAAGGTCCGCGGCTACGTGCTGCGCGGCATCCACCACTTCCTCGGCATCCCGTACGGCGCCGACACCTCGGGTCCCAATCGCTTCATGCCGCCGCGAAAGCCGAAGCCCTGGCCCGGCGTCTTCCCGGCGCTCTGGTGGGGCAACTCGGCGCCGCAGAACATGGAGAACCGCTACGCGAACACGTACGCCTCGTTCCGCGACCGCTGGAACTACGACGACGTCAGCGAGGACTGCTTGCGGCTGAACGTCTTCACCCCCGCCCTCGACGGCGCCCGGCGGCCGGTGCTGTTCTGGATCCACGGCGGCGGGTTCACGGCCGGCAACGGCATCGAGCAGGACGGCTACAACGGCGAGAACCTGGCGCGCCGCGGCAACATCGTCTTCGTGTCGCTGAACCATCGCCTCGGTCAGCTCGGGTTCACCAACCTGGCCGGCGCCTGCGGCGAGGCGTTCGCCGCCTCCGGCAACGCGGGGATGCTCGACATCGTCGCCGCGCTCGAGTGGGTGCGTGACAACATCGCGGCATTCGGCGGCGACCCCGGCAACGTGACCATCATGGGACAGTCGGGCGGCGGAGCGAAGGTGTGCATCCTGACCGCGATGCCGTCGGCCAAGGGCTTGTTCCACAAGGCGGTGGTGCTCAGCGGCGCCTCCCTCAGGGCGGGCGACAAGGAGTACTCGGAGAAGCTGGGCGCGTACGTCCTGAAGGAGGCGGGCCTGACGGCGGCCGAAGTCGGCAAGCTGCAGGAGATGCCCTGGAAGGAGTACTACGCGCTGGCGGGGCGGGCGCTGCAGAAGCTGAGCGCCGAAAGCGGCCCGGGTGGAGGTCTGCGCCGCGGCTTCAGCCCCTCGGTGGACGGCGTGACCCTGCCTCAGCACCCGTACTTCCCCGAGGCCGCGCCGACGGCGGCGCAGGTGCCGATGATCATCTGCTCGACCTTCCACGAGCAGTCGGCAAGCTGGGTGGACGCCAGCCTCGAGGACATGGCCCTCGAGCAGGTGGTCGAGCGCGTGAAGCAGCGCGCCGGCTTCGGCCCCGGATTCGGCGACAAGGCGGCCGACGTCGTGGCGGCCTACGCGAAGGCGTTCCCCGGCAAGAAGCCGGTGGAGATCTGGTCGCTGGTCACCAGCAACCGGCAGTCGGTCGTGGCCCTCGCCGACGCGAAGTCGAAGCAGCCAGCGCCGGTGTACGTGAGCTGGTTCGGCTGGCAGCCTCCGCTCTTCGACGGGCGGCTCCGGGCCTTCCACTGCGTGGACATCTGCTTCTGGTTCTACAACACCGACCTGATGCTCAGCCACACGGGCGGCGGCGCGAGGCCGCGCAAGCTGGCGGCCCAGATGTCCGACTACCTCGTGCAGTTCATGAAGACCGGCGATCCCAACGGCAGCGGACGGGTGCGCTGGCCGAGGTACACGTCGGCCAACGGCGAGACGATGATCCTCGACGATGTCTGCGAGGTGAAGAACGACCCCGACCGCGAGGCACGGAAAGCTTTGCCGGCAATCTGATCCCAGCTATAGTTGGTTATTCGTCACACAGCCCCCATGTTTCCCGAAGACCCCGGGGCGCCGGACCTCGGCAGGGCGAGCTTTCGAGCCCTGGTCGAGTCGGCGCCCGACGCCATCGTCGCCGTGGACGCCGGCGGCCGCATCGTGCTGGTCAATTCGCAGGCCGAGGCGACCTTCGGCTACACGCGAGAGGAGCTGCTCGGGCAGCCCGTCGAGCTGCTCGTGCCCGGGGCCCGCCGCGGAGCGCACGTCTCTGAGCGGCAGCGCTACAGCCAGCAGCCGCGCCGCCGCCCCATGGGGCTCGGCCTCGACCTCCAGGGCCGCCGGAAGGACGGCACCGTCTTTCCCACCGAGATCAGCCTCAGCCCGCTGCCGGCCGAGAACGGCCCGATCGTCGTCGCGTTCATCCGCGACATCACCGAGCGCAAGAAGATCAACGACGAAAGGGCGAGGTGGATGCGCGAGGAGGCGGCAAGCCGCGCGAAGGACGACTTCGTGGCCACGCTGTCTCACGAGCTGCGGACGCCGCTCAACGCGATCCTCGGCTGGGTCGAGATGCTGAAGGCCAACCCGTCCGATCCGGCACTGGCGGCCAAGGCCCTCGAGACCATCGAGCGGAGCGCCCGCGCGCAGGCGCAACTGGTAGACGACCTGCTCGACGTGTCGCGCATCGTCGCCGGCAAGCTGCGCCTCGACATCCGCGAGACCGAGCTGCAGCCGGTGCTCCGGGCCGCGATCGAGGCGGTCCTGCCGGCGGCCCGTGCGAAGGCAATCCGGCTGGAGGCCCAGATCGCAGACGACCTGCCTCGCGTCCGCGGCGACGCGGCACGGCTGCAGCAGGTGGCCTGGAATCTCCTGTCCAACGCGGTGAAGTTCACCCCCGACGGCGGCTCGGTCGGCCTGGCCGCACGATGGAGCGACGCCGAGGTCGAAGTGAAGGTGAGCGACACAGGGCCGGGGATCGACCCCGCAATCCTTCCGCACATCTTCGAGCGCTTCAGGCAGGGTGAGCAGGCCGGCCCGTCGCGCCAGCGAGGCCTCGGTCTCGGCCTCGCGATCGTCCGCGACATCGTCCAGCTGCACGGCGGGCGCGTCGAGGCCGACAGCGCGGGGCCCGGCCGCGGCGCCACCTTCATCGTCCGGCTGCCGCTATAAGTCGTCCTTGGATCCCGGCTTGCACCCGTCACACCGGAAACGCCGTCACGAGTATCGAGGCGAACAGCGACACGGCCAACGCGCCGTCCCGGAGATTTGACGATGAGCGTGCGATACTTTGCCATGGCAGCCGGGCTGATCTACGTGCTGGTCGGGGTGCTGGGGTTCGTCCCGGGCGTGAAGACGACGCCCCACGCGAGCGACCCGGCGCTGGCGGTGCACCAGGGCTACGGCTACCTGCTGGGGCTGTTCCCGGTCAACGTCCTGCACAACCTCGTGCACCTGGCGATCGGGTTCTGGGGCATGGCAGCCTACGCGACCTTCGAAGCGTCGCGGACCTTCTCGCGCGGGCTGGCGATCATCTACGGCCTGCTTGCCGTGATGGGCCTGTTCCCGGTTCTCAACACGACGTTCGGGCTGGTGCCGATCTTCAGCCACGACGTCTGGCTGCACGCGCTGACCGCGCTGGTGGCGGCCTACTTCGGCTGGCTCGTCGGCGTGCCCCGGCCAACGAGGGCATAGAAGTAGGCTCGGGGCTCACGGCGCAGGCACAGGGCTTCAGGCCCTTGGGTGAGGAGGGCGATGTTCAAGAGCAACGCCGTCCGGAGTTGTGTCGAGCTCCATGAGACCGAGATGAATCGCTTCTACGAGGTCTGGCTCGCCTTCCGCGCCGCCGGGGCGGCGTTGCCCGCAAGCGCCGACCCAAACTACGCCTCGGCGGACCACCTGGGCGGGCACGTTCTTCGCGCGGCCCGAAACTACCTCGCCTGGATCGGCGACACCGTGGGGCGGCCGATCACAGACCTCGATCTGGACGCCGACACGGTGAGCGTCGCCGGCAAGGGGCGAGCGTTCCTCGACGAGGTGCTGGCCGGGTGGCGCCGGCACCTCGCCGCCGTGGACGATCGCGAGCTGATGGAGATCACGCGCAAGTCGCGCTGGGGCCAGGAGTACACGATCGAGCAGATGCTCGAGCACGCCATCGTCCACCCGATGCGGCATCGGATCCAGCTGGAACGGCTGATGGGCGCCCAGGCCGTATAGACGGCCGCTCATCCCGGCGTGGTGCCCAGGGATACCGGCGCTTTCATGCCCCGCGCGGGGCGAGGGTCCACACCGCGGTCCGGCACTCGCCCTCGCGATACGGCTCGGCCGTGAAACCGGCGGTGATGGAGACGATGTCGAAGCCGGCCAGCGAGGCGAGCAGGGCGAACTCGTCGCGAGTGGCGAGGCGGAACTGGATCGGGAGCCGCACCAGCGGCGCGTCGGACGCCGCGTCCCGGACGCACTCCTCGCCGCTGACGATGTGTGTGTCGGGTCGTAGGTCGTTTCGAGCGAGAGGACGAGCGGCCGTTCCGTCTGCGGGTCGGTGAAATTCCAGCGCCCGCCGCCGCCCGATTCGATCTCCCGCATCCGCGACGGCAAATCCTGCAGCGTGCAGACGAAACGCCCGTCGTCGCGCAGATGCCGGCGGACGTTCCGCAGGCATGCCTCGCGATCGGCGTCACCGGCGATCTCCTGGAACGAGTGGAAGGCGATGAAGGCCAGGACGAAGGGGCCGCCCAAATCCACGCGGCAGACGTCGCCCTCGATGCAGGTCGCGCCAAGTCCCCGCGACGCAAGCCGCGCGCGCAGGCGCGCCAGCATCGCCGGGGAGGAATCGACGCAGGTGAGGTTGGCGCCGGCCTCGGCCAGCGGCACCGAGACGCGTCCCGTTCCCGCCATCAATTCGACGACGGGGCCGTTCGCCCCAAGTGCCAGGTCGCGGAAGAACGGGACGTCCGATTCGTCCCGCACCAAGCCATGGTAGTGGTCTGCGAGTCGTTCGTAATCGAGCGCCGGCACCGTGACTTCCTCGGAGGACCGCTCCTCCTACCCGTTCGCCCTCAGGACTCGCAGCGTGAAGCGCGCGGGGTCCCACTCGAGGTCGAGCGACCCGGCGGGCTCGACGCCCAGGTACGCGGCCGGCTGTGTCGAGGCCATGGCGAGCGCCTCCTCGAGAGAAACGCCCGCGAACTTCACCACGTTGCCGACGGCCCGGTCGAGCGACAGGGCCGACCCCGCCAGGTTCGGCTGGCCGGGCACCGCCGCGCGCCCCGTTTCGTCGAGCCTCACCCTCAACGCACCCAGCTGGTATTCGCCCGGAGGCTGGCCGGCTGCCGCGATGGCGTCGGTGACGAGCACGACGCGCCGCGGGGTCTTTGCCCGGACCATTGTCTTCACGGTGGCGGGCGGCAGGTGATGGCCGTCCACGATCAGCGATGCCATCAGCTCGTCGGCCGCCAGCTGCTCCCAGATGAAGTTCGGGTGGCGCGGCAGCAAGTTGGCGCAGCCGTTGCCCAGGTGCGTGGAGAGGGTCGCGCCGGCGCGCACGGCCTCGCGGATCTGCTCGGGCGATGCCGCCGTGTGCCCGATGGCCACGCGGATCCCGGAGGCGCGCAGGTGCTCGACGAGCGCGAGCGCGCCGGGCACCTCGGGGGCGAGCGTCACGAGGCGGATGCGCCCCTCGGCCGCGTCCTGGCGCCGCTTGAAGTCGTCGATCGAGGCGGGCGCGACGTCCTCGCGGCGGTGGGCGCCGCGGGCGCCGTCCTCGGTCGAGATGTACGGCCCCTCGAGGTGGATGCCGGCAACCGCCGGTTCGTTCGCGCGCAGCACGGTCCGGGCGCACGCCTCGAAGGTGGCGAGCGAAGAGGAGATGATTGTCGGCAGGAACCGCGTCACGCCGTGCTGGCGCATCACCGCGGCGGCGTGGCGCACCTGGTCGGGGGTGGTGGCAGTGTCGTTGAAGTCGACGCCTGCGAAGCCGTTCACCTGCAGGTCGAGGAAGCCGGGGTGCGTGAGCCGCCGCACGCCGCCGGCTTCCTGGCGCCGTCCCGCGCGCCACGCGGCCGAGGGTGCTTCGGCCCCCCCAGCGGTGACGGACACTGCCGTCAGCGAGCAGGCAGCCCCTCCGGTCACGGCTAGGAAGTGGCGTCTCGCCACCCGGCACGGTTTCGCATCTCTCATCCCTTCGCCCCCCGAATGATCTGCGTGATCTTACCGCGCTCCGCCGGGCGGCCGGACGCCCGGCGGCTGACCGTCCGCCAGAACGCGTTGGAGGGCGGCCACAGGGATCGCCCTACGGGTGGTCGGCTGCCTAGATCCGGTTGAGCATCCCCCCCGAGTGCTTCGTGTTCCTCACGAGCACAAGGACGATGAGCGCAGCGACGAGGGGGACGAGGCTCGCCGTCACCAGGATCGGCGCGAAGGAGTAATGGTCGGCCACCACGCCGGTCAGGTAGGTGGCGGCGATGGTGCCAACGCCGGCGCCGGTGCCGCTCATCCCGCTCACGACGCCACCGAGTGCGTCGGGTAGATGTCGGCCGGCAGGTTCAGGATCATCGTCGAGAGCGCGGCGTAGCAGAGCGTCGAAATGGCGAAGAAGGCGGTGAGCCACCAGAGGCTCGACACCACGACCGCCGCCGCGATGAACATCATGCCGAGCGCGCAAAGCACGATCACCGTCTTGCGCGCCGCCGCCACCGACCAGCCCCGCTTGATGAGCGCGCTCGACACCCCGCCGCCGAGAAAGTTACCCGCATCGGCCGCCAGGAACGGCACCCAGAAGGCCACCAGGCTGTCCTCGAGCTTGAAACCGCGCGACACCAGGTAGATCGCGAACCAGTCGGTGATGAAGAACCACACGGGGTCGGTCAGCGTCTTGGCGAGGATGACACCCCACGTCTGCGGCAGGCGCAGCAGCGTGCCGGCCGGGAGCCGCGTGGCGGCCGCGCCCGGGTCGGCCTGACGCTCGGCGCGATCCGACAGGATCAGGTCGCGCTCCTCGGCCGAGAGCCGCGGGTGCTCCTCGGGCGAGTGGTAGAACCAGCGGAACAGCAGCAGCCAGCAGAACCCGAGCGCGCCGGTGATGATGAATGCCGGGCGCCAACTCCCGAACGTGTGGTAGATCCAGAGGACGATCAGCGGCGCCAGCGCCCCGCCGATCGACGAGCCGCTGTCGAAGAGCGCAACCGCCCAGCCGCTCTCGCGCCGCGGGAACCACTCCGACACCCCCTTGGTGGCCCCGGGCCAGTTCGCCGACTCCCCCGCCCCGAGCAGGAAGCGGAAGAAGCAGAACGACCGCAGCCCCGAGGCCAGCGACGTCAGCATCGCGGCCAGCGAGTAGAAGGCGACGCCGAGGCTCAGGCCCTTACGCGTCCCGACGCGGTCGAGCACCTGCCCCGCCCCGGTCTGCCCGAAGGCGTAGGCCACCCGGAACGAGATCACGATCAGCGCGAAGTCGGAGTTGCTCCAGGTGAACTCCTCCTTCAGGTAGGGCGCCAGCACGCTCAGGGTCTGGCGGTCGATGTAGTTGATGACCGTCGAGAGGAAGAACAGGCCGCCGATGTACCAGCGAAGGTGGCGTATCGGGCTGCGGGCCTTGACGGGACCGTTACCGGGGCGTGGCAGCAGCGCAGACATGCTGGTGACTCTACCTCAAGGCCCTTGCGGTTCGAGACGGATTTTGCAAAGGAAGAACCACACCGGCGCCGGCCCTCAGCTGCCCGGCGGGCAGTCCCAGAGCAGCGACCGCAGCGCGTCCTCGACGCCTCACCGCCCGTCGTGCGCCGCCGAGACCGCCGCCCGGATGTTCTCCCACCTGGTGTCAGCGGGCAGCGTGCAGTCGGCCCCGAGGATGAACGGGAAGGTCGCCTCCTCGAGCACCGCGGCCACCGCCCGCCGTACCTGCCGCGTGCTCCCGGTCGCGATGATCCCGTGCCGGTCGAGGCCGCCCATGCAGGGGCGCCCGAACATCCGCGCGACCTCGGCCCACGACAGCTTCCCGCTGGTGAGTTGCGGGTTGCAGTTCACCACGTGGCCCGGGTAGTCCACGTAGGCCGAGAGGTCCGAGTACGGCCCGTTGTAGTCGCACACGTGCAGGATGTTGAACGGGCAGGCCTGGTTGATCTCCTCCATCAGCACGAGGTCGAACGGCTTGACGTGACGGGTGAACACCTGCGGGTCGGAGAACCGGCCCGCCTCTCCTCCCTGCGTGGAGGCGTAGAAGCCGTCCACCCCCAGCCGGATGCATTCGCGCACGAAACCCATCAGGCTGTCGGTGATGGCCACCAGCCCCTTCCGCACCGCCTCGGAATCCTCCTGCAGGTGAGCCGTCAGCAGCTCGAGGCTGGTGGTGTGCCCCGCGCACATGAAGGGTGAGTACAGCGTCATCAGGACGAGCGCGTCGCGCTTCGCCTCGCGGACGAGGCCCTGCACGGCGTCGAGCACCGGCTGATAGAAGTCGAGCTTGTACGACGGCATGCGCGCCCAGTCGGAGGGCCGCCGGATGTCGGCAATCGGCGGGAAGGTGCGCTCGTACTGGATCTTCACGAAATCCATGCCGGTGTAGCGGAAGTACTCGAGGTGCTTCTTCACGGCCGGCTGCCCGTAGTGGAACGCCCGGTCGAAGTGGATGAAGAAGGCGGCCGGCACGTAGTCGCCGCTGGCCAGCTCTCCGCCCCTCCCCTTCTCCACCAGCGAGAGCATCGTCTCCCGCTTGTCGCGTGCGGCGCGCATGACCTTTCCTCCTCGCCCGATGGCGGCGGCGGACAGGGCCGCTTGCAGGAAACGGCGACGCGATGGGTGGCTGCTGCTCATCTCGTTCCCTCGATTGGCGGCAATCACAGCCGAATCATATGCCAGAATCGGCGGATGGCACGGCGTACGGGATACGCATCCCTGCCGCTTCACTCGGGCCGGGCGCCGGCGTGGCTGTTCCAGCGGATGGTGCGCCTCTCGCGCGAGATCCTCACCTTTCTCGCCGCCGAACACGGGGTCGAGGAAGTGCTGCGCCGCCTGGCCGACCCCTTCTGGTTCCAGGCCTTCGGTTGCGTGCTGGGGTTCGACTGGCACTCGAGCGGCGTGACCACGACCGTGTGCGGCGCTGTGAAGGAGGGGCTGAAGGGGCTCGACCGCGAGCTGGGGCTGTACGCGGCCGGCGGCAAGGGCGCGACCTCGCGGAAGACGCCCCACGAGGTGACGGCGGCCTGCGAACGGCTCGGGCGGGACCCCGGGTCGCTCATTTACGCGAGCCGCATGGCAGCCAAGGTTGACAGCGCGGCCGTGCAGGACGGCTACCAGCTCTACCACCACGCGTTCTTCTTCACGGCGGCGGGCGAGTGGGCGGTGGTGCAGCAGGGGATGAACGACGCCAGCGGCAGGGCGCGCCGCTACCACTGGCTGTCGCCGAACGTCACGAGCTTCGTGGAGGAACCGCACGACGCCGTATGCTGCGACGTGCGCGCGGAGGGGCTCAACCTGGTGGCCCGCGAGAGCGCCGGCGCGCGCGACGGGTGCGCGCAGCTCGCGGCCCGCCCGCCGGAGGAAACGCTCGCCCTCGTTTCGAAGGTCCCGTCGCTCGCGCTTCCCTCGCGCCACGCGCTGCTGCCCGGTTTCGACGTCTCGGGACGCCACCTCCAGTCAATCCTGCTCGAGACGTACGAGCGGCCGCCCGCCAATTTCGAGGCGCTGCTGGGCAGGGAAGGAGTGGGGCCGCGGACGGTGCGGGCACTGGCCCTGGCGTCGGAGCTGGTGTTCGGCACCCCCGTCAGCACCCGCGACCCGGCGCGGTTTGCCTTCGCGCACGGAGGCAAGGACGGCATCCCGTATCCCGTGGACCGCCAGACCTACGACCGGACCATCCAGGTGCTGAGCCAGGCCCTGAACCGCGCGTCGGTGGATCGTTCGGAGAAGGTGCAGGCCTTCAAGCGCCTCGGCCGCTTTGCCTCGCCGGGGCCTGGCCCCAGAGAAGACGGCTGACCGGCCACGCCTGGCGAATCAGCCCTCACGCTCCTCCCCGTTCGCCGAGCGTCGCGCGAATCAGCCGAAAAGAACGATGCGTCAACGCGGGGATCGCCGCAGCGAAAGCGCGCACGTCCCGACATCAGGCGAGGCACGCCCTTCACGCCCTTGCGCCTCGGCCCCGGATCGTGGAACCATCGGCGGCAAGGTTCAAGACAAAGGAGCAAGCGTTGCGGGACATTCGGGTTGCGTCGGTTCAGTTCGAGCATGCTGCGGGCGACAAGGACGCCAACTTCGCCAAGATCAGGCGGTTCGCCGGCGAGGCGGCCGGGCGTGGCGTGGAGATCGTGGCCTTCCCCGAGTGCTGCATCACCGGCTACTGGTTCCTGCGGAACCTGTCGCGCGAGCAGCTGCTGAAACTGGCCGAGCCGGTGCCAGACGGTCCGTCCACCCAGGCGCTTCTCGAGCTGTCGCGAACGCACGGGATGACGATTGGCGCCGGCCTGGTGGAGATCAACGGCGACAACCTGCACAACACCTACGTCGTGGCGATGCCGGACGGGAACTGGCGCCTCCACCGGAAGATCCACGCGTTCGAGGGCGACGACTTCGTGCCCGGCTCCACGTTCACGGTCTTCGACACGCCGCACGGCTGCCGTGTCGGCATCCTCATCTGCTACGACTGCAACATCATCGAGAACGTCCGAATCACCGCGCTGATGGGGGCCGACATCCTGCTGGCCCCGCACCAGACCGGCGGCTGCAGCACGAAGAACCCGCACCTGATGGGGCTCGTCGAACGCCGCGTCTGGGAGGAGCGGCACACGAACCCGGCGGCCATCGAGGCCGAGCTGAAGGGGGACAAGGGGCGCGGCTGGCTGATGCGCTGGCTTCCCTCGCGCGCGCACGACAACGGGCTGTTCCTCGTCTTCTCGAACGGCGTCGGCATCGACGACGACGAGGTGAGGACCGGGAACGCGATGATCCTCGATCCCTACGGCCGCATCCTCGCTGAAACGTGGGCTGCCGACGACGCGATGGTGGTGGCCGACCTCGACGCGTCGCTGCTCGACCACGCGACGGGCCGGCGCTGGATGACGACGCGCCGCCCCGAGCTGTACGGCCCGCTCACTGTTCCGACCGGCAAGGAGAAGGACACCCGCGCGGTGCGCTTCGACGAAATCGGGGGGTAGAGGAGAGTATCCACCCCACCGCCAGCACCGCGGCGGTCCCGAAGACGATGATCAGGAACTCGTGGAACGGGCTGCGCCAGCCCTCGGGGAAGGCGGCCCAGCGGGGCGACAACGTCATCCACAGCGTGAGCAGGACCCCGGCACCCACGCCCGCGAGCGCCGCGCGCCCGGGCGGGCGCCGCGAGAGGTAACCGGGGAGGGAGAGCCCCCGCCTCCCGCCCCCG
>JARKSS010000445.1 GCA_029974175.1 Vicinamibacterales bacterium | reverse complement strand
CGCGGCTACGGCGCGGCAGGCCTGCGGCCCCTCAGCACCAGCACCCCCGGCACCTTCAGCACCACCGTCACACCCCCTGCACCCCTGCACCCCCGGCACCTCCTCTTCTCCTCCCGCCCCCCTCCGCGACGTGCTGAGGTACTCTGTCTCCTATGTCCCCTTCCTTACCCCCGTCCCTGTCCACCGACCTGTACGAGCTGACCATGATGGCGGGGTACTACGTGGCCGGCATGCGTGCGTCGGCTACCTTCGAGCTGTACGTCCGCGAGCTGCCGCGGAACCGCTCATTCCTCGTCGCGGCCGGCCTCGAACAGGCCCTGGAGTACCTGGAGGCGCTTCGCTTCACCCCCGAACAGATCGGCTACCTGCGGGGCCTGCCGATGTTCGAGCCGGTGCCGGCCGCCTTCTTCGACGAGTACCTGCCCGCGGTGCGCTTCACCGGGGAGGTGTGGGCGGTGCCCGAGGGAACGCCGGTCTTCGCGCACGAGCCCATCCTGCGGGTGACCGCCCCGATTGGTGAAGCGCAGCTGGTTGAGACGGCGCTGCTGGCGATGGTCGGCTTCCAGACCTCCATTGCCAGCAAGGCGGCGCGGGTCGTTCACGCGGCCGCCGGACGTGCTGTCGTGGAGTTCGGCAGCCGGCGCGCGCACGGCACCGAAGCCGCGTGCCTGGCGGCGCGGGCCGCCTACATTGCGGGATGCCAGGGCACGTCGAACGTGGAGGCGGGGTTCCGGTTCGGCATCCCGGTCTCGGGGACCATGGCGCATTCGTGGGTGATGTCGTTCGAGCGCGAGGCCGAGGCGTTCGAGCGTTTCTACGGCCTGTACGGCGGGCGTTCGACGCTGCTGCTCGACACCTACGACACCGTGGCGGCGGTCGAGGCGCTGGGCCGGACGGCGATGCGCCCCCGTTCCGTCCGCCTCGACAGCGGCGACCTGGCGGTGCTCAGCCGGCAGGTGCGCGCGATTCTCGACGCTCACGGCCTGACGGGCACCCAGATCTTCGCGACGGGCGACCTGGACGAGCACCGGATCGCGGCGCTGGTGGCGGCCGGCGTCCCCATCGACGGCTTCGGTGTGGGCACGGCGCTCAGTACCTCGAAGGATGCGCCGGCGCTCGGCGCCGTGTACAAGCTCGTGTCCTTCGAGCGCGAGGGGCGCTTGGTGGACACGATGAAGCTGAGCGAGGGCAAGCACTCGTACCCGGCCGCGAAGCAGGTGTGGCGGCTGAGAGGCGGGCCGAAGTCGCCGGCTCGCGACGTGCTGGCGCTGGCCGCCGAGCCAGGCCCGCCGGGAGCGAGACCGCTGCTCGAGCGCGTGATGGAAGGGGGGCGGAGGATTGCGTCGCCCGTCCCGCTTGCTTCAATCCGCGAGGCCTGTCGGCGCGCGCTGGACGAGCTGCCGCCCGGCCTCCGCCGGCTCGACCGGGTCGAGCCCTACCCGGTCACCCTGTCCGATCCGCTGCGGTCGCTGACCGAACGCCTGGCCGCGCGGGCACAAGAGCCCGAGGGCACCGATCAGTAGGCGCCGCGCGTGGCCGGACCGCACTGGACCCCGGGGGGCCGGCGCAGTACACTTAAGGGTCCGAGCGGGGCCGGCCGCACCGCGGCCCGGATCCTGTGCAATGCCAGCCTGCGAACCGCGTCAGGGCCGGAAGGCAGCAGCGCTCAGCAGTGCCTGTCATGTGCCGCAGGGCCATCCGGGTCGCGGTGGGGCCGGTCTCGCTCTTCCTGTCTACACTTGGATTCCCATGGCCTACCAGGTGCTCGCCCGCAAGTGGCGGCCCCAGCGATTCGAAGACGTGGTGGGGCAGGGCGGTGTCACCCGCACGCTCCAGAACGCGATCCGCACCGGCCGTATCGCCCAGGCGTACGTGTTCGCCGGCCCGCGCGGCGTCGGCAAGACGACCTCGGCCCGCATCCTCGCGCGCGGCCTCAACTGCATGGCGGGCGCGGGTCCGACCCCCGACCCCTGCGGCCGCTGCGAGGCCTGCGTCGAGATTGCCGAGGGGCGCGACATCGACGTCCTCGAGATTGACGCCGCGACCCACACCAAGGTCGAGACCGTCCGCGAGGTGATCATCTCCGGCCTCTCGGTGCCGCCGGTCCGCGACCGCTACAAGATCTTCATCATCGACGAGGTCCACCAGCTCTCGGGTCACTCGTTCAACGCGCTGCTGAAGTCGATCGAGGAGCCGCCGCCGCACGCCCTCTTCGTGATGGCGACCACCGAGCCGCAGAAGATCCCCGAGACCATCCTCTCGCGATCGCAGGTCCACGAGTTCCGCACGATCCCCGAGTCGGCGATTGCCACCCAGCTTGCCAAGATTGCCGAGGCCGAGGGGCTGTCGGTGGCCCCCGAGGCGCTGGCGCTCATCGCCCGCGCTGCCGACGGCAGCATGCGCGACGGCCTCACCGCCTTCGACCAGGTGCTCGCGTTCGCCGGTACCAGCGTCACGGTGGACGACGTGTCATCGGTGCTTGGCCTGGTGGGCCGCGACCTGCTGCTCGACATCCTCGAGGCCGTGGCGGACGAGAACGCCCCGGCAGCGTTCGACTTGGCGGCCCGGGCCGTCGAGGGCGGTTACGACCTCCGCCTGCTCTGCCGCGAGCTGTCGCGCCTGGTCCGCGACCTGATGGTCATCTCGGTGGATCGCTCGCGCCTGTCCGACACTTCGTTCGTGGCCGAGGGCGAGCGTGCGCGCGTCGAGGCGCTGGCCGCTCGCTTCTCGCGCGAGGACCTGCTGCGGGCGTTCGACCTGGTGGCGAAGACCGAGAGCGATCTGCGCCTGGCGGAGGAGCCGCGGTATCACCTCGAGATGGCGCTGCTCAAGTGGATGCACCTGCGCAAGCTGGCGCCCATCGGCGAGCTGGTCGAGCGGCTGCGCGGCCCTGCCGCCGCGCCTCGCCGCGGTGCTCCGACCACGGGCGGAGGTGGTGGCCGTTCGGTTGCGCCCCACGCTCCTGGTTCCCCCGGCTCCGGCGGGGGCGGAAGCCGTTCGGCCGCGCCGCAGGGTCCTGGCGCCGCACGGACGATTGCGCAGCGCCTGCAGGCGCCGGCTGCGCGGCGTCCCTTGTCGCCGGGCGGTCCGTCTCCCTCTGCACCTCCGGTATTCCAGCCGCCGCCTGATGCTGACGACCCCGGCGATGATCCCGGCGACGAGGTGGCCGCCCCGGTCGGCGGCCGCAGCCTGAAGGACGCCCTGCTGGCCGAGATCAAGCGGGCGAAGGCGGGCTTCTACAACATGACGGCGGCGCAGGCCTCGGCCGTCGAGGTCGAGGGCGACCGCGTCGTGTTCACCTTCCCCGAGGACCAGCGGTTCCTGCAGCAGCAGGTCGAGCAGGCGCGCGCCTGGCTCGAGCCGATGGCCTCGACGATCGGGGGGCGACGGATCCACGTGACCGCGGTGCTGCGCGAATCGTCGGGCGGCCGGGGGAGCGGCGGGCCGTCGGCGCCGGAACCCGATCCGCGCACCATCGCCGCCTCGGACCCTGACATCAAGGCGCTGCTCGACATGCTGCCGCTCGAGATCAAGAGCGTGGAGAAGCTGGGCAAGGACGGGAAGTGAGGGCCGATCCGTGAATATCCAACAGATGATGAAGCAGGCGCAGCAGATGCAGGAGCGCCTTCAGAAGCAGATGGCCGAGATGCGCGTCGAAGCCACCGCCGGCGGCGGCATGATCTCGGTGGTCGTCTCGGGCACCAAGCAGCTGCTCTCGGTCAAGATCGATCCCGAGGTCGTCTCGAAGGACGATGTCGAGATGCTGCAGGACCTGATCGTGGCGGCCGTCAACGACGCCCACCGCAAGGTGGACGAGGACCTGCAGCGGCAGCTGGGCGGCCTGATGGGCGGCCTCAAGATCCCGGGGATGTTCTAGCGTGACGCAGCCCGAACCGCTGACGCGCCTCATCGAGGAACTGCAGCGCCTTCCCGGCGTGGGCCGGAAGAGCGCCCAGCGCCTGGCCTTCCACATCCTGCGGGCGCCGCGCGAGGACGCCGATCGCCTCTGCCAGGCCGTGCAGGACGTCAAGGAGAAGGTGACCTACTGCTCGGTGTGCAACAACATCACCGACATCGATCCCTGCGCCTACTGCACCGACGAGGGCCGCGACCGCCGCTTGATTTGCGTCGTCGAGGAGCCGCAGAACGTCATCGGGATCGAGAAGACGCGCGACTTCCGTGGCGCCTACCACGTGTTGATGGGGGCCATCTCGCCGCTCCAGGGCATCGGGCCCGACGACCTGAAGATCAAGGGCTTGCTGGCCCGGGTCGAGCAGGGGGGCGTCGAGGAGGTGATCCTCGCCACCAACCCGAACGTCGAGGGCGAGGCCACCGCCATCTACCTGGCGCGCCTGCTCAAGCCGCTCGGCGTGCGCGTCACCCGCATTGCCATGGGCGTTCCCGTCGGCAGCGATCTCGAGTACGCCGACGAGATCACCGTGCACAAGGCGATGGAGGGGCGCCGGGAAATGTGACGTCCGGGTTCCGTCGTCCGCCCCCGTTTTCCGTTACACTCCTCCCCGATGCTTCCCGTTGACTTCCAGATTCCCGCCGGCGCCGTCCTCGTGGCGGTCGGCCTGCTCGCGTGCTTCGCCGGCTACCGGCTGTTCCGCGCGGTCCTCACCCTCTACGGCTTCGTGATCGGCGCGCTGTTCGCCAGCACGCTGGTCGCCCCGAGCCAGACGATGGCGATGATCGTGGCGCTCGTCGCGGGCGGCCTGGTTGGCGCCGGCATCATGTACTTCGCCTACTTCGTCGGGGTGATGCTCGTCGGCGCGGGGCTTGGCGCGCTTGCCGGGCAGGCGCTCTGGACCGAGTTCTTCGGCGGTCCCAACGCCATCGTCACGCTGGTGCTGGCCGTCGTGGGCGCGGTGGTGGCCGTCAAGGTGCAGCGGTACGTGATCGTCATCGGCACCGCCTTCATCGGCGCGCAGACCGCGGTGGCCGGCGCCGTGGCCCTGGCGGGCGCGCGCCTGCCGCTGCCGCGCGGCGCCGAGCCGGTGTGGATCGGCCACCTGGGCCTCCCGGCGGCGAGCGAGGGCTGGCCGTTCTACGCCTGGGTCGTCCTGGGCGTGGTTGGAACGCTCGTGCAGCTGGGATGGGGGGAGAAGGGCAGGAGGCGAAGGTAGGGTCCGGTCTCCAGGCACCTTCTTCCGTTCTCGGTTCGCAGTATCATCGCGTCATGCCCTCCCCTCTCGACGACTACGCCGCCCGCACGCCGGGCTCCCGCACCTGGTACGAGCGGGCGCGGGCCGTGCTTCCGGCCGGCGTTTCCTACGGCATCCGCGACCTTGCGCCGTACCCGTTCTACGTCGATCGCGCCGAGGGGGCTCGGGTGTGGGACGTGGACGGGAACGAGTACACGGACTACTGGTGCGGCCACGGCGCGCTGATCCTCGGTCACGCGGCCCCTCCCGTCGTCGAGGCGGCATGCCGGCAGGCCGCGCGCGGCAGCCACTTCGGGTTCGCGCACCCTCTCGAGGTCGAGCTGGCCGAGATGGTGCGGCGCCTGGTGCCGGGCGTCGAGATGGTGCGCTACACCAACTCGGGCACCGAGGCCAACATGTACGCCCTGGCCCTGGCGCGTGCGTTCACCGGCCGCACCCGTGTTGCCAAGATGGAGGGGGGCTGGCACGGGGGCCTCGAGTCGCTCAACACCGCGGTGCACGCGCCGTTCGGCATGCCCGAGGCGCTGGGCCTGAACCCGCACGCCACCGCCGACACCGAGGCGCTGCCCTTCAACGACCTCGACGCGGCGCAGAGGGCGCTGGCCCGCGGCGACCTGGCCGCCCTGTTCGTCGAGCCGATGATGGGGGCGGCCGGTTGCATTGCCGCCGACCGCGATTACCTGGAGGGGCTCCGCGAGCTGTGCACCCGCCACGGCACGCTGCTGGTGTTCGACGAGGTCATCACCGGCTTCCGCGTCGCTCCCGGCGGCGCGCAGCAGTACTACGGGGTGACGCCCGACATCACCACGCTCGGCAAGATCCTCGGCGGCGGCTTCCCGATCGGCGCGCTCTGCGGAAGGCGCGAGGTGTTCGAGCGCCTGGACCATCGCCGGTTCGGAGGCCGTGGCGACCGCGCCTTCCAGGGCGGCACCTTCAGCGGCAACCCGGTGAGCCTGGCCGCGGGGCTCGCGACAATCCGGCTGCTCGAGGGCGGAGAGGTGTACGAGAAGCTCGACCGCCTCGCTGCCCGGCTGCGCGAGGGCATCGCCGCCGCCTTCGCCGAGCACGGCGTCGCGGTGGGTGTCACCGGCCTGGCGTCGGCCATCGGGATCCACTTCCGATCGGGCGCACCTCGAAACGCCGCCGAGGCATCGGCAGACGACCTGGTGGTGGCGAGGCGGTACTTCGACCACATGCTCGGCTGCGGAATCGTCTTCCTGCAGCCGGCCTCTCCTCACCTCTTCCTCTCGGCCGCCCATACCGAGGCGGACATCGACCGGTTCCTCGAGGTGACGCGCGAGTTTGCCCCCCAGGCGGGACGCTCAGCTTGACGCTGCCTCGTCCGTGACGTAGGCTCGTGGCTGGTTCCTCCGCTCCGAACGAAAGGCTGCTCTTCCGTCGCGTCTCCCTTCGCGGGGTTGCCGTGTGGCACCACAGATGGCTCGCATCAGTGCGGCGGGGGAGGAGGTTCCCACCCTCGGGCCCGGTGCCGGCAACGGGGTCGGCATTGCGCTCTCGCGCGCCGGGCTCCTCCTGGGGCTCGCGGTGGCGGCCGTCGGCTCGTGGTACCTGGCCGCCTGGGTTGCCGGCACGCCCGTGTGGCGCGGTTCCTCTGAGACCACCATCAAGGCAAACGCCGCCCTCTGTCTGCTCCTGCTCGGGACGGCCCTCGCGCTCGGCTCCCGCGTTGACACGCGGCGCGCCCGTGTGCGTGACCTGTCTGCCGCCGCGTGCGGCGTGTCGGCCGCGGTCGTCGGCGGCCTGACCTTGTATCAATACCTGGCAGGCGTGGACCTGGGGATCGATGAGCTCATCGCCACAGGGTCCGGCGGTGCGATGGGGGGTGATGCCCGCATGGGCCTGCCCGTCGCGCTGGGCGCGCTTGGCGGCGGCCTCGCCGTTCTCGCCTTCGTCCGCAGGCCCCCGCTCGCGGTGGCCGGGCAGGTGCTCGGCCTGGCCGTCGTGCTGCTCGGCTTGCTGTCCACGATTGGATACGCGTACGGCGTCGAGGCCTTCTACGGGATTGCCGGCGTCACGGCCGTTGCCTTGCCCGCGGCCCTCTCCCTCCTCGCGACCGGCCTGGCCCTTCTCTTCGCGCGCCCGTCCGAGGGGTTGATGGTGGCGGTGACGGCCGACGATGCCGGCGGCCAGCTGCTGCGGCGCCTCCTGCCTCCCACGCTGGTGGTTCCCTTTTTGGTCGGGTGGCTGCGCCTGCTTGGCGAGCGGAGAGGGTGGTTCGAGTCGGGCGCCGGCACCGGGCTGCTGATCCTCTTCTTCATGGTCGCCTTCACGGTGCTGGCCTCCGCGGGAGCGCGCTGGGTGAGCCGGTGGGCGGCGGCCCTCATCGAAACCCAGCGCGATCGCGAGCGGCTGGTCGCGACGCTGGCGGCCGATCGCCGGCGGCTGCGCGAGATCAACGAGCGGCTGCGCGGCACGTTTGATCTCGCCGCGGCCGGCATCGCGCAGGTCGATCTCGAGACCGGCCGCTTCCTGCGCGCCAACCGTCAGTTCAGCGTCATGACCGCGTACTCGGCGGAGCTGCTGCAGGACATGACGCTGGTGGAGGTCACCCACCCCGGCGAGCGGCCGGAGGTCAGGCAGGCCCTGGCCGGGGCGCGCAGCGGTGAGATCACCGGCGCCTACTTCGTGGAGCCGCGCTTCGTGTGCGGCGACGGCCGGGTGATCGACGTCGAGCTGCACGGGTCGGTGGTGAGGGACGCGGCCGAGCGCCCGGTCGAGGCGATGATCGTCGCCATCGACGTCACCGCGCGGAAGGCCGCCGAGCGCGAGGTGGCCGAGGCCAGGCAGGCGGCCGAGGAGGCGAACCTCGCGAAAGACCACTTCCTCTCGGTTCTGAGCCACGAGCTTCGCACGCCGCTGACGCCGGTGCTGACCGGGACCGCGCTGCTGCAGAGGGAGGCGCTGCCCGCCGAGGCGAGGGGCCTCCTCGAGGTGATCCGGCGGAACGTGGAGCTCGAGTCGCACCTCATCGACGACCTCCTCGACCTCACGCGGATCACGCGCGGGAAGATCGAGCTGGACAAGCGCCCGGTCGAGCTGCAAACCGTGCTGGACCGCGCCGTCGAGGTGTGCCAGGCCGACATGAACGCCCGGCAGCTGCACTTCGCCGTGGACTACGGGCCGGGTGACTACCTGGTCGAGGCCGATGCGGCGCGGCTGCAGCAGGTGTTCTGGAACCTGCTGAAGAACGCGATCAAGTTCACGCCCGCGGGCGGAAGCATCGGGCTGCGCTGCCGGTCCGAAGGCGGCCAGGTGCTCGTGGAGGTGACCGACAGCGGCATGGGCATCGAGGCGTCCGCGCTCGACGGCATCTTCGACGCATTCGCGCAGGCCGAGCGATCGATCACGCGGCAGTTCGGGGGGCTCGGCCTCGGGCTGACGATCAGCCGTGCCCTCGTCGAGCTGCATGGCGGACGGATCGAGGCGCGCAGCGAGGGGCGTGGCCGGGGCGCCACCTTCGTGGTGCGGCTGCCGGCGACGTCGA
>JARKSS010000407.1 GCA_029974175.1 Vicinamibacterales bacterium | reverse complement strand
GGTCGAGGTTGCGGTGCACGAACTGGATCTGCAGCCGGTCGTCCTTCGCCTTCGAAACGATCTCGAGCAGGTCGCCGGGCCGGTCCTGGAGCGCGAGGGCGGCCTCGCGCCCGACCTCCCCCAGGCGCGCCGCCACGCCGGCGGGCATCAGGCGGTCGCGCAGGATCTGCAGTACGACGGGCCTGGCCTCGTCGATCAGCTTGAAGCCGGGATCGAGCTGCCGCCCCACGCCCTCGATGATGACGAAGGCGCGCACCAGCAGCATCAGGTCGGAGGTCGCCTGGATGCGGTAGCGCCGCATGATCGACAGCGCGTCCTGCAGCAGCGGCCCGATCTGCAGGTCGCGGAAAGTGATGCCGGCGTAGGCGTCCACCAGCTCGGTCACGTCGCGGCGCAGCTGGCCGACGTCGATCGGCCGCAGCGGCCTCCCGATACCGAGCAGCGCGTGCGTCAGCCGCTCGGCGTCCTCCTCGACAATGGCCCGCACCAGCGCCGCCACCGCATCGCGCAGCCGCCGGTCGAGGTGCCCGACGTTGCCGAGGTCGAGCATGCAGATCACGCTGCCGGGGAGGATGAACAGGTTGGCCGGGTGGGGATCGGCGTGGAACAGGCCGTGCCGGAGCACCTGCTTCAGCATGATCGCGGCCCCGCGCCGCGCGACCAGCGCGGGGTCGTAGCCCTCGCGCCCGACGATGTCGAGCGCCTTGATGCCGTCGATGAACTCGAGCGTGAGGACCGCGTTGGTGGTGTGCGTCCAGTACACGCGCGGGAAGCGGACCGTCTCGTCGCCCTCGAAGTTCCTCGCGAACCGCTCGAAGGTCCGCCCCTCGCGCGCCAGGTCGAGTTCACGGCGGATCGACCGCGCGAACTCCGCCACGAGGTTCGAGGGCTGGAAGAGGTCGGCGTCTGGGAGGTAGCGCTCGGCCAGCCGCGCCAGCTGCCCCAGGATCGCCAGGTCGCGCTCGATCGTCGCGTCAATCTCGGGACGCCGCACCTTCACCGCCACGCGCTCGCCACCGGGTAGCGTGGCTTGGTGCACCTGGGCGATCGAGGCGGCCGCGATCGGTACCGGATCGAACTCGCGGAACAGGCGGGCAATCGGTGCGCCAAGCTGCGCCTCGATGGCCGCCTCGGCCAGGCCGGGCGGCAGCGGCGGCACCGAGTCCTGCAGCAGCGACAGCTCGGCAATCAGCTCGGGCCCGAGCAGGTCGGCGCGCGTGCTCAAGGCCTGGCCGAACTTCACGAAGGTCGGCCCCAGCGCCTCGAGGGCCCGGCGCAGCCGCAGCGCGCGCGTGGCGGGCAGTTCGTCACGCCGGCTACGGCGCACGCGGCCCACGGTGCCGCTGCCGGGCAGCCGCAGGCGAGCCACGACATCCTGGAAGCCATACCTCACCAGGACAGTCGTGATCTCGCGCAGGCGACGGAGCTGCAGCGCCGGGGCGACCAGCCCAGGAGCCTTGGCCATGGCGTCGGCGCGGGTCAGTTGCCCGAGCGATCGACGTCAGGCGTTGGCGCCGGCTCGGCGGCTGCCGGCTCCTCGACCTTCGCCGGCGTCACGCCCAGCCGCTGCTCGAGTTCGGCAACCCGAGTGCGCAGCGCCTCCACCTCGCTTCGCCGCACGAGCCCCATCACCGACAGCGCCCTGGTGACGGCGGTATCGATATCCTGCTGCAGGCGCGACCGCTGTTCGCCCGCACGCTTCGACCAGGTTGCGAACACCTCGCGCGCGTCCTTCTCGCTCATCTCGCCGCGCGCGACGAGGTCGTTGAACACCGCGCGGGCCTTTTCCTCGGTCAGATCGAGGGTGCCAAGGCCCGCGAGCAACAGCTTGCGCAGCGCTTCCACCATGATGCCCTCCTAGGTATAGGTACTAGGGTACCACGGGGAAAGGTCCAGGGCTCACGGTTCAGGGCTCAAGGGTTGGCAGCGCCGTGGCGGCCCTATCTCGCCAGATCCACTGTCGCCAGGAAGACCAGCCGCGCGAGATCCTCCATGATCTCCGGCGTAATCAGGTCCAGGTTGTCCCTGGTCGTGTGGTAGGTGGCGTACGGCAGCGGCTTTGCTCCCGCCGTGCCGAACGAGATGGTCGGGACGCCCGCCCAGAGGAAGTGAGCCGCGTCCTGGCGCGGTCGGGCCAGGTTCGGGTTCGAGGTGGCGCGAAGTGGCCGGTGCACGCACGCCTGGTTGACGCGGTCCACCACCTCCCAGAGCTTCGGGAAGTCCTTCGCCGACCCGGCCACGATGGCCTCGCCGCGGCCCACGCTCTCGAGGTTGAGCATTGCGACGGTCTTCGCGTGCGGGATGAAGGGGTGCGCCACGTAGTACTCGGACCCCTTGACGCCCTGCTCCTCGGCACCGAAGGCGATGAAGATCACGGAGCGGCGCAGCGGGATCCCGGCGGTGGCCAGCGCCTCGGCCACGCCCAGCATCACGGCCACACCCGAGGCGTTGTCGTGTGCGCCGGGCATCAGCTCGGGGTTCGGGCCAAGGTGATCGAGGTGGGCGCCAATGACGATGGCCTCCTGCTTCAGCGCGGGGTCGCTCCCCTCGAGCCAGCCGATCACGTTCGAGCCGATTCCCTCGGGGTGGTGCTCGGTGACGTTCTTCATCCGCACCGTCCGCCCCAGCGCGAAGGAAGCAGGCTTCAGCGTCGATCGGATGCGCTGCACGACCTCCGCGCGGTCCTTGCCCGAGCCGGCGAAGAGGTCGGCGACGGCACGCGCCCCGATGGCCGTGAAGCCCAGCCCTTTGATGAACACGACGTTCGGGTTCGCGATGTGGTAGTTGTAGAGCACGCCGGCCGCCCCATGGCGGGCGGCGTTTCTCGCCTTGTAGTCATGGAACGAGTACGGGCGCCATGCCTTGAACCGCTCGACGTCGGGGTCGTTCGGTGCAACCGGCGCCTCGGGCTCCATCAGCACGATCTTCCCCTTCACGTCCACGCCCGCGTAGTCGTCGTAGCCCAGCTCCGGTGCGGTGATGCCGTACCCGACGTAGACCACTTCCGCGGTAATCGTGCCCGTGTCGGACGTCGAGCCGGGGAAGAACTCCTCCTCGAGGACGTACGGCCGCTCCACCGTCCCGCCTCCCGGGACCGGCACCTGCAGCACGTACTCGCCGCCGGGCAGGACCAGCGTGTACGGGTTGGGGAACTTCTGCAGCCAGCCACCCTCGTCGCCCGCGGGCTTGATGCCCCACCCCGCCATCAGCCGCGCCGTCCACTCGGCCACCGCGTCGTACTCGGGCGTCCCCGTGAGCCGCCCCTTGTACTTCGGATCGGTCATCTCGCGGACGTACCCGAACAGTGTGTGGCTCGAGATGCGGTGCATCGCCGCGAGCAGCCGCTCGTCACCCTGCGGACCGGCGGCCTCGCGAAGCGGGGCCTGCGCGAGAACGGGCATCGACAGCAGCAGGACGGCAGAGACAGAGAAGGCCAGGAAGCAAGTCCGGCGGGCGGTCATGAGGTCCTCCGGGAAGGCGCGCGGGAGACTGTACAATAGGCCCAAGACTGAATCCCCAATCCTGAAGAGATGCCAATCTACGAATACAAGTGCCAGTCGTGCGGACACCAGTTCGAGCACATCACTCGCGGTGAGGCGAAGCCCTCCTGCCCCAAGTGCAACGGAGAGCAGCTCGAGAAGATGCTGTCGGTCTTCGCCGTGGGGGCCGCTCCCTCTTCGAGCGCGGCCGCCCCGTCCGACGGTCCGTGCGCCCGCTGCGGCATCCCCGGCGGACCCGGGGCCTGCGGGTTGGCCGGGATGCACTAGCAGGTTGACGAAGGAAGAAGCCTGCTAGGCGCACACTTCGGTTGAGTTGCTCGCGGCAGCAGGCCAGGCCGCGGTTCCACGTCAGACCGGTCGCCCCCGTGCGCGTCTCCACAACAACGCCGGTATCCCACTGATCCGATCGCCCCCGAGCGCCGCCGCCGTGTAACGCAGGAAGGCAAGCGTGGCCGGGAGCCTGGCCCATGGTTCGTACCACGGGCGCAGGCGGCGGAACGTGTACACCTGCCAGAGGAAGAGGCTGAACGGCGAGGATGCGTTGGGGCCGAGCGGGAGCCTCCGCTCACGCCGTTCCCAGGGCTCGGCCGCCGCGGCCAGCGCCTCGACGAACCCGCCGGGCACCGGGGCCCTGAAGCGCCCGCGCAGGTAGCCGAGCGCGTCGGCCACCCGAAGCCGCATGGCGGCGACGCCCGCCAGCTCGCCAAGGCGGTCCCAGTCGATCGGCGTCTTCAGCACGGTCAGCGCGTCGGCCACCCAGCGCGGACGAGAGTCCCAGTCGCGCTGCAGCCCATGGACGCACACCTGGAACAGCTGTTCGGTCGGGCCCGGCACCGGGACGGAACGCTCGCCGAGCGGGACGTGCTCGCACCCTTCCCAGAAGCGCCGCGTGACGAGCGGCGCGAGACAGCAGGCCACGGGCCGCCAGTGCAGGTCGAGGCTCGTCCTGTCGGGGCCGGTGAACGACCAGCCGTGCCGGACGTGCACGCGGCGCCGGAGTTCCGCCGCCAGCACCCCGCGCCACGGCGTGAAGCTTGCCGCTGCCAGCGCCGACGCGGCCGCCTCGAGCCTGTCTTCCGGCACCAGCACGTCGAGGTCGTGCATGTTCCGCAGCCCCGGATCGCGGTAGTGGCGCAGCAGCAGGGCCGCACCCTTGATCAACATGAAGGGAACCGCAGCGCGCTCGAAGGCCTTGGCAACCGTTTCGAAGGACAGGAGCCGTTCCCGGTTCTGCCGCCACGCGGTCAGGTAAGGGGCCAGCCCCTCCGGCGGCCGGCCGGTCCCGGCAGGCGGCCACCGTCGCTCGACGAGGGGCCAGAACTCAGCCAGATCGGGCGCCGATGAAGGCCGGGGCAGCCGCAGGCTGGCCTGCCGCGCCTCGGGTTCCGGCCCGAACGCGGCCAGCAGCAGGTCCTCCTGCCCGGGTGTCGGCCAGGGCCCGCTCACCCGCGCACCGCCGTCAGCAGGTCGGCAATGCGGGCGGCAGCTTCTTCGGCCTCGCCACGCGTCCCCAGGTAACACGCGGCACCGGCCAGTGCCCGGGCGAAGCCGGCGACCAGGTCCTGGCGCTCGGCCATCGCCTGCGGTGTGTTTCGCAGCAGCTCGATCAGCATGGCACCTTGGGGAATGCGCTCGACCGCCCAACCGCGTTCCGGCGCGAAGGACAGTGCGAGGACGAGAGCCACCCGGACCGGTCCGCCGGGCGGAAGGCCGCCGCACTCGCTGGCAAGGAGGGGCCTTGCCGTGGGGCGGTTGTCGCGCAGCATCAGCGCGCGTGGATAGGGACAAAGGCGCCCTGCATCGTCGATGAGCGCGTACTCGTCGGAGTAGTAGCGGAAGCCTCGTTGCAGAAGGGCCCGCGTCAGGGTGGATTTCCCCGCGTGGCTCCGGCCGGGAACCAGCACGGCGGCGTCGCCGAGGGCCGCCGCGCCCGCGTGCACGACGAGGTGAGACGTGCGCGCGGCGAACCGGCCATCGAGCCACGACGTCAGCGGCGCGACCGCCTCCTCGACGCTGGCCGCCACACCCACTTCCCGGCCCTCGGCCAGCACGCGGAGGCCCCCCCGGCAGGGCGCCAGCTCGACAAGGGTGTCCACGTCGCCGACGTCGAGCGGCTCCCTGGCGAGCCACGGGAACACGTAGCGATCCAGGACGTCGGCCGAGGAGCGGCTGTGGGCCACCACGCCAACCCGCCAGCCGCTCATCGACACCGCGAAGCCCAGTCGCTCGATCATCGGGTTTGCCCGGCGGTCTATTCGCAGGTCACGTCGAACAGGCGTGGCCCGACGGCGACCTCGCTGCCCGTCGTCACCGTGACGTCCCGCTGGCCGCCGTTCGGCATAGAGATGTCCAAGCCGCTCATCGACATCGCGAACACCGACCACTCGGCTTCGAGCTTCCGCGGCGACCTGGAAGCCCACTCCCGGGCGACCCGTCAGCCTAGACGCAGGACTCAACGCGGAACACGCCATGCCCGACGGCGACCTCACTGCCAGTTGTCACCGTGACGTCGAGCTCCCCCCCTTCTCCCACCAGGAAGGTCAACCTGACGGTGAGGCTGGTCGGACTGTTCACCCGGACGTTCGTCACGCTGATGGTCCCGTGCGTCACGCCTCCGGGCTTGCTGAAGACCACGACCGACGAAGCGCTGAAGTGCGTGTTCTCCCCCGTGATCTCGACGTCGGCGTCGAAACTGCATCCCGAGGCGTTGGGGCTGACGCTGCGGATGAACCCTGTTCCCGAGCCGGCTCCCTGGGCGTACGCACGCTGCTGGCTGGCGGTGAGCGCCCACACGGTCGGCAGGGCCACGCCCGCGGCCTTGAGCAGCGCCCGGCGCGTCAGGTGCGAACGCTCGTCGAGCGCCTCCCCCGACACCGTCAGCAGGCCCGCCGCCTGCAGCTCGGCGACCGCCGTCAGGGCGAGATCCTCGGTCACCGTCTGTCCCATCGCCTCCTGCATCGCCCGCGCGAGCTCCGGGCCTGTCAGCGGCACCCGGCAGGCGGCAAAGGCGGCCGCCGCCGGCACGTTCAGCGCGTGGATGGTCCCCGTGCGGGTGTCGAGCACTGCGGTGGAGCCATCAGGCAAGGATTCAACGGTCAGCGACTCGGGATGTGCCTGTACGAAGCGCGAGACTGCGGACATGGATGCTCCTCGGGTGCCAGGGAACTTGTGTTGTTTTGGGGGCGAGAGTACAGGCCGGTGGAGCGGGGCATCGGCCCCGCTTACGGAGGGACGATGCGGTAGGACGCCGCGCCAAAGGCGGCTCGCAGTGTAACACGAGCTCAGCAGTACAGGCAGGTGGCCTGTGCCACTGTCACCCACGGCACTCGCAGGCCACTCACAGGCGAGACGCCTGTGCCAC
>JARKSS010000367.1 GCA_029974175.1 Vicinamibacterales bacterium | reverse complement strand
CGCAGCGTAGGGCAATGATGGCGTTGGCGCCGCGCACGGTCCATTCCATGCCGGATTGTTTGAGCCGCTGGCCCACGACGGTGCGGCAGGCGGCCTCGACGACGCCCGAGCCGATGAACAGCCCTTGTTGCCGGAAGTCGGCGTAGCGCATGTGTTCCTTGTTCTTCTCGAAATAGGCGATCTGGGTTCGGGCCTCCTTGTGGGCCTGGGGGTCTTTGGACAGGAAGGCCCGGGCCTGGGCGACCAGCGTTTCGATGTCGCCGTCGGCCAAGAGGTCCACCCAGCGTTGACGGCGGGCCTCGGCTTGCCCCGGGTCGCGCTCGAAGAGCCGGCGGCACAGCTCGCCCACGTGTTCCTTGGCGTGGTAGAAGTCGACGATGAACCGGGCCGGGCCGAAATGGGTCTGGGCGATGTTCTTCACCCACTCCGCGCCGTCGCCCAGGCACACGACGCGCTTGGCCTCGAAGACACCGCGGCGGCGCGCTTCGCTCCACAGGCGAAAGCCGAACTCGGCCGCCGGCTCGATGGCGCCCACGTAGCTGGTCGAGCCGGGGTCGCGCACGGGCCGCCCCTCCTCGTCGACGGCGGTCTGGGTGAACACGCAGCCCAGCTTGGCCTCGCGCGTTTTGGCCGAGCCGTCCGGCTGTTTGCCCGTGCGCCCTTCGAGGGCCGGGGGGACCATGGGGACGCCAGTGCCGTCCAGCTCGACGTAGAGGGTGTCGATGGGCTGGGGCGACTCCGGGGGCGGGACCTCCTGGAGGCGCAGGGCCTGCCGTTCGCGCTCCAGCCAGCGCTCGACGGCTTCTCCGGTCGTTTCGGCCACGCGCTCGGCGTCCTTGCGCGCGATCCGCAGGTCGGCCAGCGCCTCGAGATCCCGGGCCACCTCGCGAAACGGTTCTTTGGCCCCCAGCCGGGCCACCTGGCGCTGGACCCCGGGCGAGCGCGACGTGCCGTCCACCCCCAGCGCGCGGTCCCCGGGGTAGACGGTGTGGCCGCACCGGGGACACCGGTAGCGGCTGCGCTCGAAGACGATCCAGCCCAAAAGGGTCTGCACGCGCTTGGCGCGCACGCCGGCGCTGGCCATGGCCCCGCGGCACTTCGGGCACACGACCGGTTCGTCGCGCCGCCCCACGCCCACCCCGCGCAGCAGTTCCTCGAGCACGCGGGCGCCCGCGGCGTGCACCGCCCGGCGGA
>JARKSS010000362.1 GCA_029974175.1 Vicinamibacterales bacterium | reverse complement strand
GGCGGGAGGCGCACCGCGCGGCTCACCGCGCCGATGGCGCCGGCCACCGCCGCCGCCACGCCCACCAGGACCGCGGCCAGCAGCACGCGCGAGTCGACCCGATACAGCAGGATCGGGAACTGAAAGAAGCCGGTGTAGAGGCCAGTCAGCGCGCGTCCCAGCAGCGCCCCGCCGACCGCACCGAGCGCCGAGCCAGACAGCGCGACCATCAGGCTCCACTTGACGTAGTGCGCGCCGATCGCCGCGTTGCCGTAGCCAAGAGCCTTGATCACCGCAATCTGCGAGCGCTGCACCGCGACCATCCGCGAGAGGACCACGTTCAGGAGGAAGGCGGCAACGCCCAGAAACACGGCGGGCACGAAGATGCCCGACGTCCGCAGCCCCTCGAGCTCGCTCTGCAGGTACCAGTGCGACAGCTGAAGCGCTCGCGGGATCGCGCCCGTTCCGCCGTACGGCCGCAGGACACGGTCGACCTCGGCAATCACATCCGGCTCGGATGCCCCCCGCGTCAAGCCGATCACGAGGTCGTTGAAGCCCCCCTCCATCTGGAACGCGGCCGCCAGCGCGCGCCGCTCCATCCAGAAGACGC
Source organism: Vicinamibacterales bacterium (assembly GCA_029974175.1). GTDB lineage: Bacteria > Acidobacteriota > Vicinamibacteria > Vicinamibacterales > Fen-181 > JARKSS01. The sequence continues at coordinate 2,234 of JARKSS010000362.1, read as the reverse complement.
CGAAACGCTCGTTGTCGGGGAACAGCTCACCCGGCCGGATCTGGTAGATGAACTCCGGCGACAGCGCGAGCCCGACGATGCGCAGCTCGCGGCGGCGGCCGTTGACGATCGCTCCAACCGTGTCCCCTGGCCCGAGCCCGTGGGCCCGCGCGAAGAGCTCGCTCGCCAGCACCTCGTCGGGACGGCCGGCTTCCAGGTAGCGGCCCTCGCGGAGGAACAGGTCGCACAGCACAGGCCGCCGATCGCCCGGCACCGAGACGAGCCGCCCGGTGCCCGGGTCGGACATGCCGGGGACGTCGATCGTCACGCTGGCGACCACCCGCGCCTCTACCTGGGCGACGCCGGGAATCGCGGCCACGCGCTCGGCCGCCGACAGGGGCGCCCGCACAGCCGACACGAAGACGTCGCCGAAGCGGTACTCCTCGTAGTAGGTCCGCAGCGAGAGGTCGAGGGAATCGAAGGTCGAGAACATGGCCACCAGGACGGCGATGCCCGCCCCGATCACCGCGCTGATGGCCGCAACCTGTCCGGCCGCGGCTCGCAAATCGCGCGCGAGCTTGCGGTCGAGTGCCGGCCAGCGGCGTCGGCCGCCCCCCGCCCGCCTCACCAGCGGATCTCCCGCGGCGAGAGCCGCGACTCGTTCACCCGGTCCTCGACGATCCGGCCGTCACCGAGCGTGACGACGCGGTGAGCCATCCCCGCGATCGCGGCGTTGTGCGTGATGACCGTCACCGTCGCGCCCAGCTCCGCGTTGACTCGCGCCAGTGCCTCCAGCACGACCACCCCGGTGGAGATGTCGAGGGCGCCGGTCGGCTCGTCGCACAAGAGGACGTCGGGGCGCTTGGCCACCGCCCGGGCGATCGCGACCCGCTGCTGCTCGCCGCCCGACAACTGCGACGGAAAGTGGTCGAGCCGTTCCCGCAGGCCCATCAGTCCGAGGGCCTCCTCCGACGGCATCGGGTCGTCGGCGATCTCGGCCACGAGGTCCACGTTCTCGCGCGCCGTCAGGTTGGGAATGAGGTTGTAGAACTGGAACACGAAGCCGACGCGCCGGCGCCGGTACTCGGTCAGCTGCCGGTCGTCGGCGGCCGTCAGATCCTCGCCGCGGTAGAACACGCGGCCCGAGCTGGGAACGTCGAGGCCACCCATGATGTTCAGCAGCGTCGACTTCCCGCTGCCCGAATGGCCGAGGACGACGGTGAGAAGCCCCTCCTCGAGGTCGAGGTCGATCCCGCGGAGCGCCGGGACCTGCACCTCGCCCATGTCGTAGACCTTCGTCAGGCCGCGGACCGAGAAGACTGGAGTGCCCGGCATCTCCCCGATAGTCTACGCCTGGGCCTGCTCCTGCCCGGACGAACCGCAGGCGCGCGGCGCCTTTCCACGGCGCGTCACCCGCTCACGGTTGGCGCAACCTCCCACCGTCTGCACTCCCGTCCGGAGCTGCATGCAGGCCTCCCTTGATTCTGTCTACCAATTGATATACAGTTCAGTACATGGAGGCGCCGTTGGTGCTGGTGCTGGATCGCGACGCGAGGGAGGCGGCCTACGAGCAGATTGCCTCGCAGATCCGCGAAGCCATCGCGACGGGAACGCTGCCCCCCGGCTGCCCGCTTCCCGGCGTCCGGACCCTGGCCTCCGACCTCGGCGTGAACTTCAACACCGTAGCGCGCGCGTACCGCCTGCTCGAGGAACAAGGGTTCGTCACCATCCGCGACCGGTCGGGCGCGGAGGTGGCCACGCCGGCGGCGCGGGCTTCGCGGCAGGCGCGCGCGGCGCTCGAGCGTGAGCTGTGGGAGGTGATGGCGCGCATGCGCCAGGCCGGCTTCTCCGAGCGCGACCTGCGCAAGGCGGCGGAGAGCTGCCTCGAACGCCTGAAAGAGTGACGCACTGCTGGCAGCCCTGCCGAACGGCCGGAACGCCAGCCGCCACTCGACGTTGCCGCCCGAGAGGGATCCTATGTCCGAAACCACCGTCCTCGCCCTCGTCATCGTCTTCGAAGTGCTGATCGTCGGGGGCATGCTGCTGATCCAGCCGTTCGTCGTCCGGCGGGGGCTGGTGTTCGGCGTCTACGTGGGTGAGGCGACCGCGGAAGGCGACGAAGCGCGCGCGATCAGGCACGGGTGGCTGGCGGCTATGGCGGCAACGCTCGGGGTTGCCGGCGGCCTCGGCGGCCTGATGCTCGGGCTGAAGCTCGGCCCGCCGCCGCTCTCTGCGCTCGTGCCGGTCATCGTCCT
>JARKSS010000361.1 GCA_029974175.1 Vicinamibacterales bacterium | reverse complement strand
GATGTCGGCCAGCATCTGATCGACGTAGGCGGCGTCAATGGTAATCGATTTCTCCATCGCCTCCGGCGCGTCGAAGGAGATCTGGTCGAGCAGCTTCTCCATCACCGTGTGCAGCCGGCGGGCGCCGATGTTCTCGGCCCGGTCGTTCACCAGCGTGGCGTAGTCGGCAACCCGCTCCACCGCCTCGGGCAGGAACTCGAGCGCGATCCCCTCGGTCTCGAGCAGCGCCCGGTACTGCTTGACCAGCGCGTTGCGCGGCTCGGTGAGGATGCGCACGAACTCGTCGCGGCCGAGCGGCTCGAGCTCGACGCGGATCGGGAAGCGCCCCTGCAGCTCGGGGATCAGGTCGGACGGCTTCGACACGTGGAAGGCGCCCGCCGCGATGAACAGGATGTGGTCGGTGCGCACCATCCCGTACTTCGTGTTCACCGTCGTCCCCTCGATGATCGGCAGGATGTCGCGCTGCACCCCCTCGCGGCTGACGTCGGGGCCGTGCGCCCCCTCGCGCCCCGCGATCTTGTCGATCTCGTCCACGAAGATGATCCCCGCCTGCTCGACCCGCTCGACCGCCAGGCGGGCGACGGTGTCCATGTCCACCAGCTTCTGCTGCTCTTCCTGCAGCAGGTGCTCGCGCGCCTCCGACACCTTCACCCGCCGCCGGCGGCTGCGCCCCTGGAAGAGGCCCGGCAGCATGTCCTTGATGTTGATGTCCACCTCTTCGATCGAGCCCCCCGAGATGATCTCGAAGGAGGGGAACGACCGCTCGCGCACCTCGATCTCGACGACCCGATCGTCGAGGCGGCCGTCGCGCAGCAGCTCGCGGAAGCGCTCGCGCGTGGCGCCGGCCTCCTCGCGGGCTTGCGCGACGTCGTAGCCTGGCGGCTGCGGCGGCGGGGGCAGCAGCAGGTCGAGGAGCCGCTCCTCGACGGCGGCCTCGGCCTTCTGCCGCACCTCCTCGAGCTTCTCGGCGCGGACCATCTCCACGGAGATCTCCACCAGGTCGCGCACCATCGACTCGACGTCGCGCCCCACGTAGCCGACCTCGGTGAACTTCGACGCCTCGACCTTCAGGAACGGCGACTGCGCCAGCCGGGCGAGCCGCCGCGCGATCTCGGTCTTCCCGACGCCGGTCGGGCCGATCATCAGGATGTTCTTCGGCGCCACCTCCTCGGCCATCTCGGGCGGCAGCTGCTGGCGGCGCATCCGGTTCCTGAGCGCGATGGCGACGGCACGCTTCGCCTTGTGCTGGCCCACGACGTACTTGTCCAGCTCGGCGACGATCTGGCGCGGCGTCAGCGACTCGGCCGGGGTGGACATCGACTGCGGCAGGTAGAAAGGCATGTCCTCGCGTCCCTCGACTACAGCTCCTCGATGGTGACGCTTTCGTTGGTGTAGATGCAAATGCCGGCCGCGATCTTCATCGCCTGCTCGGCAATGGTGCGGGCGTCGAGCGAGGTGTGCCGGGCGAGCGCCCGGGCTGCCGCCAGGGCGTAGCCGCCGCCCGACCCGATCGCCACGATCCCGTCGTCCGGCTCGATCAGGTCGCCGTTGCCCGACAGCAGGAAGGTGGCGCGCCGGTCGAGCACGATCAGCATCGCCTCGAGGCGCCGCAGCACCCGGTCGGTGCGCCAGTCCTTGGCCAGCTCGACGGCCGAGCGTTCGAGGTTGCCGCGGTACTGTTCGAGCTTTGCCTCGAAGCGCGAAAACAGGGCGAACGAGTCGGCGGCCGAGCCGGCAAATCCGGCCAGGACCTGGTCGTTGTAGAGGCGCCGGATCTTCCGGGCGCTCTGCTTGACGACGGTGTCGCCGAGCGTCACCTGGCCGTCGCCGGCCAGGACCGCGCGGCCCTGATGCCGGACGGCCAGGATGGTTGTGGAGTGGAACATAGGGCGGGATGTCGCTTGACAGCTTTACGAGCAGTCTAGCATGCAGGGGCTGGCCTGCTTCGGCTGGGCCAGGGATGTCCCCTGCCGGAGGCGCGTTTGTGCTCGCCGGGTGACAGCGGCGGTGGGGCGGGACTGGCGCTGCCCCGAAAACAGGAGTAGTTTGTTGTAGCAGTGGGCCTTGGCGCTGGCAGGGCTGTTGCTGTTGCGGTAAGTGACGTGGCCGGACACAGGCGGGACGCCTGTGGCACTGTGGGCTGGCCGCGCCGCTCATAGGAGTCACCCATGAAACGCTTCGCACTGCTCCTTTCCGGGATGGTGCTCACCTTTGCACTCGCCCTGAGCCCGTCCGCCTGGGCCCAGTCGCGCCCGCACACCGGCGGC
>JARKSS010000359.1 GCA_029974175.1 Vicinamibacterales bacterium | reverse complement strand
CGATCGCCTCGGCAAGCAAGTTGCCGGCGAGCGGCTCGAGGCGACGATCCTCCTGGACGACCGGTACGCCCGCTACATCAGCTACGAAGCAAAGCCTCAATCAGAGGTGGCGGCCGTCGTTGACGGTGCCGCGGGCCTGACCTCCGGCAGCGAGCCGCCGCCACCGCCCAAGAAGAAGGGCATCGGCCTCTCGAACCTGCTGCGGCCTTCCGGCTCCGAGCGCAAGTCGGCCGAGGTGACCGGGTCGGGCGCCTCGCGCGGGGTGGACACCGAGCGCGGGGCGGCCGGCGGGTCGAACCCGGCGCTGGTGGCCGTGCGCCTGACCCCGGACGAGGTGTCGGCGTTCCGCAAGGAAGGGAACCTCAAGTGACGAACGCGCCCGCACTGGTGGCGATCGGCGCGATCGCCGCTACCCTCGTCATCGGCGGCCTGGTGGCGAACAGGCTGATTCGCCGCAAGCTGCGGATCTCCCTCTTCAGCTTCCTGGTCTACCTGCTGTTCCCGGCGACCTCCGCCTTCGCGCCGGAGTTCATCCAGCCGTTCCAGTCGGTCGGCCAGCTCCTGCTCGCGCTGGGCTTCGTCAACCTGGCAGTGGTTCTCGTGGTGAATCCCTGGCGCGTGGACCGCGTGCCCGAGCGCTTCCCGAGCATCGTCCAGGACGCGCTGGTCATCGGCGTCTTCCTCGTCATCGCGACCGTCGTGATGCAGGAGAAGTTCCTGACCACCTCGGCGGTCGGCGCCGTGGTGATCGGCTTCGCCCTGCAGGACACGCTCGGCAACACCTTCGCCGGCCTCGCGCTGCAGATGGAGAAGCCGTTCAAGGTCGGCGACTGGATCCAGGTTGGGTCGTACGACGGGCAGGTGACCGAGATCACGTGGCGGGCCACGACCCTCCGGACGAGGGATGACGACGCGATCACCGTGCCGAACAACATCGTGTCGAAGGAGGCGATCCTCAACTTCTCCCGGCCGGTGCCGCACACCATGCTCCACGTGGAAGTGGGCGTCAGCTACGACGCGCCGCCGAACCGGGTGAGGGCGGTCGTGTTCGAGGCGCTCAAGGACGCCAAGTACGTGCTCGGCACGCCGGCTCCTTCCGTCCTCGTGTCGGCCTTCGGCGAGTCTGGCGTGAACTACAGGGTCGAGTTCTGGATCGACGACCCGAGCCTCGACGACGAGGCCCGCGACGAGGTCCTGTCGGCCATCTATTACGCGCTCCGGCGCGCGAACATGGAGATCCCCTACCCGATTCGAGTCGAGTACCAGCGGGAGTCGGTTCCCGTCACGCTGGTTCCCGTCGAGCGGCGGCGCGAGGAGATCGCGCGCGTCGACATCTTCGCGCCCCTGTCGGCGGAGGCCAAGGTGCGGCTCGCCGACGCCTCGTCCGAACGCCTCTTTGGGGGCGGGCAGACCATCGTGCGGGAGGGGCAGGCCGGCGAGTCGATGTTCGTCGTCGTGAGCGGCCGGGTGCGGGTGACGCTCGGCAGCCGGACCAACGAGGTTGCGACGATCGGCCCCGGGGGCTACTTCGGCGAGATGTCGCTGCTGACGGGCGAGCCCCGCACAGCCACCGTCAGCGCGATCGACGACTGCCTGCTGCTGGAGATCACCGCCGACGACTTCCGCACGATCGCCCTGGCCGATCCCCTGGTCGTGGAGCGCATCGGCCTGGCGGTGGCGGAACGGAGGAGGGGGCTCGAGCGCAGCCGGAACGTGGCGGCCGCAGCCGTCTCCGTGCACGAGGCCCCGCGCAGCCTGCTGGCGAGGATCCAGCGGTTCCTGCGGCTGTAACGGCTATTCGAGCCAGATCAGCAGCGACTCGCCGCGCGGCGCCGTGTAGTTCATGATCAGTCCCGGGCCGCGGCGCTCGAGATCCTCGGCGGTGACCCTCAACGAGACCCGGCTGAAGCCCCCTTCTCCCGTCTCGAAGTTGATTGGCTTGCTCCCCATCAGCCGGACCATCCAGAAGGGCAGGTCGAGGCTGACCAGCTTCCGCTCCTCGGGCGACCAGATCCGGATGTGCACGGTCGAGACCTCGCCCGCGTTCCCCTTGGCCAGCTCGCGGTGCACGATGGCCCGCGCCTCGTCGAACTCCCCGTCGCCGGTCAGCTCGATGAACGGCGTCTGGCCCTCGAAACTTGCCTGGAGCTTTCGGAACTCCTGCTCCCCGTGTGCCGTCTCGACGGTCTGGAACTCGACCTGCCGGCTGAAGAGATAAATGGCTCCCGCGATCAGGCCAATGCCCACGATCGCGACGAAGATCACGACGCCGATGACAATCGGGATCCAGCTCCTGCGAGCCATTCGACTCCTCGTTGGGTGGCTGCCGCCAGCCCTCGCAGCGGGCCCTCCGTTCTGCCCGTGACCTTGTCTATTTGTACCCGTTCTTCGCCAGGCGCTTCGCCTGGTCGCGCGTCTGCGGGTCGTTCGACCGCTCGCCCAGCGTCGCGGCTGCCTGGTACTCGCGGCGGGCCGCCACGCGGTCGCCCGCCAGGTCGGCCAGTTTGCCCATCTCCAGGTGTGCGCGCGCGCGCACCCACATGCGCGCATCGGCGTCGCCCAGCGCCGCCACCAGGTCCTCGCGGGCCGCCTCGGGCTGCTTCAGCAGCACGAAGGCCGTGGCGCGCTTCATCCGCCAGTAGGCCTCCTCGCCGGGCATTCGCGGGCGTGGATCGGAGACGAGCTTTGCGAATCCAGCCTCGAGCGCGCGCCTCGCCTCTTCGGTGCGCTGCGCCCGCAGGGCGGTGGATCCCTCCTCCAGCCACAACAGACGATTCCCGGGGTAGCTTTGTTCGAGCTGGCGCACGACGCGCAGCGCGTCATCGTAGCGTCGCTCGCGGTTGTACACGAGGACCAGTGCGAACCTGGCGTCCGCCTGCGCCTCGCTCGGATGCGCGGCTGCCGCCTCGAGCAAGGCGATCCCCTGGTCCCTGCCGCCGCCGAATCCCACGAGGTAGGCCATCCACCGCAGCGGCGCGGGCAGGGTGGAAACGGCGTAGCGGTAAGTCCCAACCACCAAGCCCGCTTCCTTGCGTGAGGGGTCGAGTTCCAGCACCTTCTCGTGCGCGTCGAAGGCGCGGCGCGCGGCGCGGAACGCGGGGAGCAGCTTCCCCTCGACCGAGCCCTGGTACGACGCGGCCAGCCCGAGCGCCGCCCCCAGCGCGTAGTGCGCGCTCGCGTCGCGGGGCCTGGCCCGCACGGCCTGCTCGCCCAGCTGGATCGCCCGGTCGAGGTGCCGGTGGAAGAGTTGCGCGAGATCGAGGGGCGGAGGTTCCAGCTCGATCTCCGACGAGGCCAGCTTGCCCATATAGTCGTCAACGGTCACGGTGCCGCGCAGGAAGAGGACCCGAAGCCAGGCAAGCGACGCAATGCCGCGGTGGGCGGCGGCCGAGTCGGGATCGATGGCGAGGGCCTGCTGGTAGAGGGCCAGCCCCTGTTCGTAGTCGAGGTTGTAAGTGGCTTCGGCGGCGCGCCGGACGAGGTCTTGCGGCTGAACTTCGGCACCCGCGTCCGCCGCGATGAGCAGCGCGGCCGCCGCAAGCGCCGCCCGAAAATGGGGCCCGGCCCCATTCCTCATGCGAGTCTCGAGGTGAGGGCGACCCGGCGGCCCGCGGGGCGAGAGCGCCGGGTCACTCCAACTGGTCGCGGGGGTGATCGACCCTCACGCGAACACCGCCGTGACGATGGCGGCCACCAGCAGCAACGCCACCGCCCAATCAGCCTTGTCGTAGATCCAGCCGAACATCTTCACGCCTCCTTGTGCCCACCTTGTTAGACGGGCGGCAACGTGCGATGGTTCGTCAGCCGGCACAGCGGCTTCCAACCCTACTGTCCCGATGTGCTCGACCACGGGTTGTCGATGACGAGTTCCGGGTGCTGCTGCCGGAACGTCTCAGCGACGTAACAGTCGAAGCAGACCGGGCGATGGGTGGCGAGCACCGTCGGGAGCGTCTCGGGCGCCACCTCCTGCCACTGGCGGAGCGCACCCTCGGGCCCAACCAGCGCCGGCTTTCGATCCAGCCAGTCCACGCGCCCGATCGCCCGACGGCACACCACGCAGCTCTTGTCGTCGTACCAGCGCGTCACCATCGTCCGCACCAGGCACCCGTCAACCGACTGCTCGATCTGAGTGAGGCACTCGCGCCCGCACTGCTCGCGCTCGGGCCACCTGGAGCACTGGGACAGCTCGAGGCGTCCGCCGGCGGCAGCCTTGAGGGCGTTCACGCTGACGGCGGCCGGCTCGTGGTTCTCGGGACACTCGACCAAACGGGGGCCGCGGCCGGCGGCGAAGCGACTGAAGACGTACACGGCGAGGCCGATGCCGACAATCGTCGCGAGCACGATCAGCCAGGTCATGGGAATCCTCCGGAGCGCAGCCCGCCCGGAGCTGCTACGACACGTATACACCCGACCAGGGGCTGGGGGCTAGGGGCTGGGAGCTAGCCTACGTAGCTCCTTCTGGCGCGCACGGTCGCGCCCGGCTTCTTCACCTTGACTTCCAGCTTGTGCACCTTGCCGTCGCGCTCGCCGGCCTCGAAACCGATGAGGTATTGACTGTGCAGCTCTTCTGAGACGCGCGTGAAGGTGGAGGTCAGGAGGTCCTTCTTGTCCAGCTCGAAGTAGCCGCCCCCGGTTTCCTCGGCAAGCTTCCGCAGGCCGCGGTCGGGCTTGGAGCGAACCCGGCGCACCCCGTTGAAGTAGTCGGCCTCCAGCCCGATCGCGTAGACCATCACTTCCTCGGCGCGTGCCCGCGCGAGGACGTCGCCAAGGCTGGCCGAACTCGACGTGTCGGCCCCGTCGGTGAACACCAGCACCACCTTCCGCCCGTCGACCTTCAGGAGCTGCTCCAGGCTCAGCGCCACCGCGTCGTACAGGCGTGTCGGGTTGCCGAAGTCGAGCGAGCCGAGCGACGCGATCAGCTCGTCGCGGTCACCGGTGAAGTCGGACGCGAACTCGATCTTGTCGTTGAAGGCCCCGGCCACGGCCTGGTCGCCCGGGAGCAGGCGCAGGAAGAACTGCTCGGCGCCGGCTTTCACCAGGTCGAGGTTGGGCGTCATGCTCGCGCTCGTGTCGAGCATCACGACGACGGTGATCGGCTGGATGTCGCTGCTGAAGACGGTGATCGGCCGGGGCTTGCCGTCGGCCAGCACCTCGAAGTCGTCGCGGGTGAGGCCTGGAACCAGCCGTCGGTCGCGGTCGATCACGGTCGCGTAGACGGGAACGAACCTCGTAGCGCCGCGGAAGGTGGGCGTCTGACGCGCGGAGAGGCCGCCGGCGGTGGGCGAGAGCAGGCCGAGGGCCAGCGTGCAAGCCAGGAGGCGTGGCAGGTCCATATACGAGCCTAGCATGGGAACGGGGCCGCTATTAGAATCCAGCGAGGAGCAGGACATGGCGAACGAGGTCCCGGTGATGGAGGCGAGGCTGGAGTGGGATGGCGAGCTGCAGTTCACCGGGTTCGTCGGCAAGCATGAGGTGCCGATCGACGGCTCGCAGCACGCGGCCGCCTCGCCGATGCAGCTGTTCGCGATGGCGATTGCCGGCTGCATGGCCATCGACCTGGTGCACATCCTCGCGCGCGGCCGCCACGACTGCACGTCGCTCGAGGTGCGCTTCCGGGCCGAGCGGGCGGTCAATCACCCGAGGCGGTTCATCCGCGTCAACCTGCACTTCGCCATGAGCGGGGCGATGACGCCCGAGCACGTGGAGCGCGCGCTCCGGCTTTCGCGCGAGAAGTACTGCTCGGCCTGGAACTCCGTGCGCCCGGACACGGAGCTGGAGACCACGTTCGAGATCCTCGCGGCCCCGGCGGCATGAGCGAGGTGGCCCCCGGCAGCGGAGTGGGGCGGGGCATGGCCGCGCGGCTCTCGTACGTGGACTGGGTGCGCGGCCTGGCGATCCTGGTGATGATCCAGGCGCATTCGCTCGACGCCTGGACGCGTGTGGAGGACCGCGCGACCGTCGGCTACGGGTGGTCGGCGATCATTGCCGGGATGGGCGCCCCGATGTTCCTCTTCCTCGCGGGCGTCTCGGTGGCGCTGGCGGCGTCGGGGCGCGAGCGGAAGCTGGGCGGCCCGGCCCGCGCCGCGGCCAGCATCAGGCGCCGGGGCTGGGAGATCTTCG
>JARKSS010000324.1 GCA_029974175.1 Vicinamibacterales bacterium | reverse complement strand
AACCGGGTTCCGCAGGCCGGCAAAACGCCCCTCGGCTTACCGTCCGTCCGAACGCGCCTGGGGACCCCCAGCCCCAGGCCTGTCCGCAGGCCTGCGGTGCGTTTTGTCCGCACCTGATCGGCCTGCTCCACACGGTTTTCTCCGCGAACGGCCCGCGGCTCCAAGTGCGGCGTCAGTGGTCTCCGTTGCGGGCAGACGGTACGGGGCGCCGCGGAGTCCCCGCGACGCCGCCGCCGGCAGGTTTCCTGGTGGCCGTGTATCACGGGGGGCCGTACCAACTTTGTGACGTTGGGGCCGTACCAACCCTGTGACGTTCTTCACACTTTTGGTACGGCCCCCTGCATGCGCCGTTACCGGAACGCGGCCAGGCGGCCGGTCAGCAGCTCGGCGACGTAGATCGTGCCGGTCTTCTCGTCGAGCACCATCGACGTGGGGCGCTCCAGGCAGTCGGCGAGCGTCTCGGCCGGCGCGGACGCCGACGGGAAGCGCAGCACGAGCCCCGGCCCCGGGAAGAAGGGCCCGTCGCCCGACGAGTGCTGCAGCACCAGGTAGCTGCCCTTCGCCGGCGGCGGCTCGGGGACGATGTCGATCGCGGTCTTCAGGCCGGTGATGAACGGCTCCTGCGCGCCCGTTGCCGGGTCGATGCGCAAGACGACCGACGTGCCGGGCGGGAACGGCACTCCCCGGAACAGCGTCACGAGCAGCTGCCCATCGTCATAGGCGATGCCGGTCGGGACCGCCTCGGTCTCCGGACCGCCGACCCCCGGGAAGAGCGAATTCGGGATCGTGGGGAACTCGGCGAGCGCGGCGAAGTCGCCCGACGACACGTCCACCTTCCACACCAGGTTGCGGCCGCCGTCGGTGACGTAGAGCTGGTCGGCCACCAGCACGAGGCTGAACGGGTTCGAGCTGCGGACAATCTCGGGGAACTCGGGCAGCGGGTTGGGGATGTGATCCGGGAAGTCGGCCACCAGCTCGATGGTGACGGAGTCTCCGCCGCCGTTCGAGAGCGTCACCGTCTCGCCCGCGGCCAGCGCCTCCTGGTCGGCCTGCGACAGGGTGAATCCGGCGGTCGTCTTCTCCACCGCGGCGCTGAAGTGAATCGCCAGCACCGAGCTGAAGATTGGCGACGAGGGATTGGGGTTCGGCAGCTGCCGGCCGGGGACCGGCGCGGCCAGCGCGCTGTCGCCGATGCCGATCAGCAGGTAGGCGGTGCGTCCGCGAATGATCACGCCCGAGGGTCCCGACGGGTCGCCGACGTCGCCGATGCCGGAGGGCAGGCCGTCGAGTAACGTGCGGCGGGCGCCGCCTGGCGAGACGATCGAGAGGCGGCCGCTGTTGGGGGTGGGGGTGCCGGTCTCGGACACGAGCACGTTCCCCTGGTTCGAGAGCGCCAGGCCGATCGGCCTGCGCAGGTCGGAGACGACGGTGGTGCCGGGACCCAGCTGGGCCGAGGCCTCGGCGGCGACGAGCGCGAGGACGAGGGCGCCGGCGACGGCAAGGCGGGTGGCGGCGGCGCGGCCTGCGCTGACGAGGCGGCCGCGCCCTCGCGGGGGCACGACGGCTAAGGTACGCGACGGGTCGACGTGGGAGCTCATCGATTCCTCCGTGTGGAACGGTGATGGCCGAGGCTTGCGGGGAAACCGAAGGGCGGCGCTTGCACGAGCCGCGCCCGCCGAGCGCCCGCCCGACGGACACCCGCGTGGGCGCGTCTCCGAAGAGGACCCCGCTCAGCAGCGTGTCCAGGAAACGATGGGCTCTTGATCAGAAAGTGTCTGCGGGCGATACAGGGGGCGGCCGGGACGGCGGGTGTGCATTCGGCTCCCGAGCCGGCATCACGCGTCGGCGGCGGCATCGCGGGGACTCCGCGGGGCCCGCGCCGCCCCGCGCCGCCTGCCCGACTGGCCGGTGATTGCCGTTCGCCCGCGACCGTGACCGGTATTGCGGACGCCGGGTGCATCGGCGAACGGGCCGTGCGGAGACGGCTGGCGCCCTTGGAGCCGTGGGCCGTTCGCGGAGAAAGCCGTGTGGAGCAGGCCGTTCAGGTGCGGACAAAACGCACCGCAGGCCTGCGGACAGGCCTGGGGCTGGGGGTCCCCAGGCGCGTTCGGACGGACGGTAAGCCGAGGTGCGTTTTGCGGGCCTGCGGAACCCGGTTTTCGGAGCGAATGGCCCGCG
>JARKSS010000316.1 GCA_029974175.1 Vicinamibacterales bacterium | reverse complement strand
CACCTGGAACGTCGTCTTCGACGGCCGGATGAAGGCGGCCATCTGGGACTACGTGGACCGCCAGCAGCGCTTCGTGGCGGGCGAGGGGCCGCCTGCCGACATCGACGCCGCAATGGCCGCCGGCGTGAGGCGCGGCCTGCTCGAGGCTACCGGCGCGGCCGCCCTGGCCGGCGCCCTTGCCGCCGCCGCTGCCCGCCGCGCCAGCCGCTGAGCCCTCGCGCGCGTCCGGGCCGTCCGCGACAGCCCGGCGGTTCGGCATGGGAGCGCCGACGGTGCGACAATAGTCCTATGCCTACCCCCACGACGGAAGCCTTGCACGTGCCGGCCGAACTCCCGGTGCTGCCGCTCCGGCGGTCGGTCTTGTTCCCGCTGACGCTTCAGCCGCTTGCCGTCGATCGTCCCGTTTCCATCGAGTCGATCAACCGCGCGCTGACCGCCGACCGGATGCTGTTCCTCACGATGCAGCAGGCCGATACCGACGATCCGCAGCCGGCCGACCTGCACCGGATTGGGGCGGTGGGGGTCATCCGGCAGATGGTCAAGGCCCCCAGCGGCGGCGTTCACATCATCGTGGAGGGGCTGGCGCGCGCCGCGGGCGACCCGATCACCCGTGAAGGCCTGCAGATGACGGCCCGTCTGAAGGCGATGCCCGAAGAACGGGAGCAGTCGATCGAGGTGGACGCCTACGTCCGCAGCCTGCGCGAGCTGATCGACCGCGCGATGAACATCGCCTCCGGCCTCTCGCAGGAGCTGCGGGGCATCGTCATGAACATCGAGGACCCGCTGCGGCTGGCCTACCTGCTCGGCAGCCTGCTCGACATGAAGGCCGAGGACAAGCAGCGGCTCCTCGAGGAAGACCGGCTGCTCGTCAAGCTGCAGGCGGTGGCAGGCGTCCTGAACCGCGAGATTGCGCTGCTCGAGCTGAAGGGGAAGATCGAGTCGCAGGCCCAGCAGGCGATGACCCAGGCGCAGCGCCAGTACTACCTGCGCCAGCAGCTCAAAGCCATCCAGGAGGAGCTGGGAGAAAAGGAAGGGGCCGAGATTGCCGAGCTTCGCGAGCGCGTCGAGAAGGCCGGGCTGCCCGAGCACGTGGCCACCGTGGCCACGCGCGAGGTGGACCGCCTGGAGCGGATGACGCCGGCCTCGCCCGAGTACCAGATGATCCGCACCTACCTCGACTGGATCCTCGAGGTGCCGTGGACGACGACCACGACCGATCGGCTCGACCCGGTGGAGGCGCGACGCGTGCTCGACGAGGACCACTACGACCTCGACAAGGTGAAGGAGCGGATTGTCGAGTACCTGGCCGTCCGGAAGCTGAAGGGGGACATGAAGGGGCCCATCCTCTGCTTCGTCGGGGCGCCCGGCGTCGGCAAGACCTCGCTCGGCCAGTCGATCGCGCGCGCGATGAACCGCAAGTTCGTGCGCATCTCGCTCGGGGGCGTCCGCGACGAGGCCGAGATCCGCGGCCACCGGCGAACGTACATCGGGGCGCTGCCGGGCCGGATCATCCAGGCGCTGAAGCAGGCGGGCTCGGCCAACCCCGTGTTCATGCTCGACGAGATCGACAAGATGAGCGTCGGCTTCCAGGGCGACCCCGCTGCCGCGCTGCTCGAGGTGCTCGATCCCGCGCAGAACAACACGTTCCGCGATCACTACCTCGAGGTGAACTTCGATCTCTCGCGCGTCCTGTTCATCGCGACCGCGAACCAGCTGGGCCCCGTGCACCCGGCGCTGCTCGACCGCATGGAGGTGATCTCGCTCGCCGGGTACACGGAGGAGGAGAAGCTGCACATCGCGCGGCGCTATCTCATCCCCCGCCAGTTGTCCGAGCACGGCCTCCCCACCGGGGCCCTCGACGTGCCCGACGAGACGCTGCGCGCCATCATCGGTCAGTACACGCGCGAAGCCGGCGTGCGAAACCTCGAGCGCCAGATCGGGACGCTCGCGCGGAAGGTGGCGGCCCGGGTGGCCACCGAAGGGGCAGCGCCCTCCCCGGACGCGGCATCGAAGGACACCCCGGCCGGAGCGCCGGCGGCCGAGAGCAAGGAAGGTGCGGAGCGGGCGGCGGAGGCAGCGGAAGGCGCAGGACGGCCGGCCGAAGGCGGACCAGCGGCCCTGCAGGTCACGCCGACGCGCATCGAGCCCGGCAACCTGCACGAGTACCTGGGCCCGCCCCGCATCCACGGCGAGGTGGCATTCCGGACCTCCCGGCCCGGCGTCGCAACCGGCGTGGCCTGGACCGAGACCGGCGGTGACGTGCTCTTCGTCGAGGCGACGCTGCTGCCGGGCGGCAAGGGGAACCTCACCCTGACAGGCCAGCTCGGGAACGTGATGCAGGAATCGGCGCGAGCGGCGGTGAGCCACATCCGGGCCAACGCGAAGGAGCTGGGGATCGACCCGGCATTCCTCGACGGCCACGACCTCCACGTCCACGTGCCGGCGGGCGCCATCCCGAAGGACGGCCCCTCGGCGGGCGTCACCATCGCCACGGCCATCCTGTCGGCAATCCGCAAGCAGCCCGTGCTGCAGGACGTCGCGATGACGGGCGAGATCACGTTGAGCGGCCTGGTGCTGCCGGTGGGAGGCATCCGCGAGAAGGCGCTGGCAGCAAAGCGCCACGGGATCCGCACCTTCCTGCTGCCCGAGCGGAATCAGCCCGACCTCTCCGAACTGCCCGAAGAGGTGCGGAACACGATGACCTTCATCCCGGCCTCGACGATCGAGGACGTGCTGCGCGTCGCGCTCCCCGCACCGGTTCCTATCTCGTAGGGAGCTGTCACGGACGTTTCACCGCGGAGACGCCGAGCGCGCAGAGATCACGGACGTTTCACCGCGGAGACGCAGAGAACGCGGAAGCTTTTGATTGATCAGAGGTATCCGTGTACGTCGTCGTGTCTTTCTAGTTGACGTGGTACGTCTCTGTCCGCGTCTCCGCGGTGAGCGTACGTGGACAGGCCGTTGTGATCGCCCGTACGGTTCACCGCCGTGACGCGTCACAGGTGCTGCAGGATCAGATCAGCGGCGACATCGGCCCCGCTGACGTCGGGCGGCTCGGGGTGATCCTGTGCCAGCAGGGCCTCGAGGTAGGGCCGCCAGTCTCCGGCGAAGAGCGCCTCCTGGGGGATGAACAGCGAACGGACGTAGAAGGGCATTTCCTGGACCAGCACCTCGTACTCGACGAAGTGCCCGCGTGACGTGTAGAGGATGGCCGCGCCGTTGGCGGCGCACTCGGCGATGATGCCGTAGCCCGGCTTGGTCAGCACGACGTCCGAGGCGGCCACCAGGTCCTCGTAGCGCCAGCCGGCGTCGTAGAGCGCGCGCTCGTCGAAGATCGCCACGGCGTCGCCGGCGGTCCGCGCCAGCTGGGCAAGCTGGAGGTGCCCGGTGACGATCACCTGGTACTCCGGGGCCAGGTCCCGGAGTACCGCGGCGTCGAGCGTCTCGAGGCCGTGGCCACCGAACGAGAGCAGCACGAGGCGGCGGTCGGCCGGCAGCTCCAGCGCCGCCCTGGTCTCGGCGCGCGGCCGCGACGAGCGCCGGGCGACCAGCGGCAGGTCGACGGTTCGATCGGCGGGCGCCATCTCGAAGCCACCCCACATCGGCAGCCGAAGGTATTGCGTGGCTCCGGAGCAGGCCTCGCGGATGGCCGGCACGAGGTGCGGCAGGCCAGCCCGCTCGGGCTCGTAGGCCTCGTAGATCCAGTCCCAGGTGAAATTGCCGATGGCCACCGAAGGCACGCCCGCCTCGCGGGCCGCGGCTATGGCGAGCGGCGGGAGGTCGGCCACGACCAGCGAGGCGCCAGCCGCGCGGAGGAAGGCCGCCTCGTCGGCCACCCGGCGCTCGAAGTTCGCGTAGAACTCGCCGGCCCGGCGCAGCGTCTCGGCCTCATCGAGCCGCAGGCTGTCAATCTGCGCCACGCCGGTGTCGCATTCCACGTGCTGGACTTCCACCGGCGAGCGGAGCGTCAGGTCGAAGATCCAGGGGCTGGCGCCCGTGCGGACGACGATCGGCAGGCCCGGCCGCCGCGCGCGGACGGGGTTGATGATCTCGATCTGGCGGGAGGCATGGCCGAAGCCGTGCCCGCTGATGTACCACACGAGCGG
>JARKSS010000312.1 GCA_029974175.1 Vicinamibacterales bacterium | reverse complement strand
CGACCCGATGGCAAAGGCAGCATACGGGTCGGGGCCGACCGGCGCGGACGCCTCCTCCAAACCGGCCAGGACCGCGAGCGTGCTGACGACGAGCGCCTTGCCGGCGTAGTCGGGCGACTCCACGTCACAGGTCGTCACCGCGCCCCGGCCGGTCGCAGGGTCGAGCAAGGCGATGGTCACGGCAAATCGCCCCGGCGGCAGCGCCAGCCCGTGCGAACTGACGAACGACCCGTCAGGCGCAACCTCGGCGACGACATCGCGCTCGTCGCCTGGCACCGCGGAACCCGACGGGCCGACGGCGCGCGCGACGGCCTTCAGGCGGGCGAACTTCCCGCCCTCGGGCACGGGCAGCGAGCCGGGAGGACCGTGGAGCACGCCCGCGACGTAGGAGCCGGCCTGGGCCGGCACCTGGATCGTGGGCGCGAACGAGAAGGTGAAATCGGAGGAGGGCCGGTCGAGCAGCGCGACGGCCCGGGAGGAGGGCCGCGCCGCCAGGGGTTGCAGGCGGCCGTCCCCGCCGAACTCGTAGCCGATCTCCGGGTGCAGGATCAGCCCGGCCGCCACGCGGGCCAGTTCGTCGAGCGTCCGGGCGCTCTCCTCGAACTCACACCCGTCGTCGAACTGGAGTCTCAGGTCGCCGCCGGGCATACGGAAGGTCCTGGCGGGACTGCTCTTGTAGACCCACAGCTCGGGGCTTCTCGCGCCGTCGCGCGTGGCGTTGCGCGACGCCGGCTCGCGGGTGCGATACCGGCTCGGGGCCGACGGCCGGGTGTCGAAGATGTTGCGCAGTTCGCGGCCGGTAACCTCGTCGGGGTGACCGAGCAGCATGACGACCTGGCCGCAGGCCGTCACCGATCCCTTCTTGCCGGCCTCGCCGAACCGGGCATCGGCGTCGGCCCGCGCCCGGTCGGTGGCGGCGCGAAAGCGGTTCACGGGCGAGCCCGGGTCCGGGTCGCGCCGCGCCCAGAAGATGCTGACGAACGTCTCGAGGTCGTCGGCTTTCACCCGCCGCAGCACCTCGACCTCCTCCGGCACGAGGAGAAGGCGGTGCTGATCGAACCACTCGCGCACCGGCGGCTCGAGACGCTGGGCGGCAGCCGGTGCGGCCGCAACGAGCGGCCACGCGGCGACCGCCAGCAGGATGGCCTTCAGCGTTCGCATGATCGAAGGGATGGGGCGGGTCGGTGAAGACCCGCCCCAACGCTGTGGATCGGGAAGGCCCGCGCCGCCGATCAGAATCGCAGGCGCAGGCCGAGGCGTATCTGTCGTGACAGGGCGAAGCCCTCGACGTTGGCCTCGGCGGTGGAGCCGAGCACTCCGGTCGTCCCGTTGTCCTCGATTCCATTGACGAGATAGTCGGTCATGTCGAGGAACTCGCTCCCGGGACCGGGGAAGAACTGCTTGCGGTTGAACGCGTTGTCCAGCAGGCAGGTGAACTGCAGCCTCGCGCCGCGGATGGACACGACGTCCTTGTAGAAAGCGAGGTTGACGATCCAGTTGCCCGGCCCCTCGAGGCTGTTGCGCTTCGTGTTGCCCGGGAACTTGCCAGGCGGCGGCATCTCGTACGCCCCGGGGTTGAAGAACAACCCGGCGGGCACGTTCCCCTTCGGGTCGCCAATCTGGTCGGGGCGGTAGCTGTCGCTCACCCAGACGCCCGTGGTGTCGGGGTTGAAGCCGATGTTGTACGGCGTGAACGACGAGCTGAGCAGGAAGTAGGGGGTGAGGTTCGCGCCGCTGCGTGCCTGGAAGATTGCCGACACGGTCCACCCGCCGAAGAGAGCGTCGGCCCAGGCAGGCATGTCGGCGGCGTAGGCGCGGCCCCGGCCGACTGGCACGTCCAGCGTCGCGTTCAGGATGAGGCGATGCTTGACGACGTACGGGTCGGGTCCGCGGTCGGCCTCGATATTGTACGGGTCGTACTGCAGGACGCCCAGGCTCGAGTTGCCCGAGTCGGGGGCGTTGCTGCTCGAGGTCGCATAGGTGTAGGCCATGTCGAGGGCGAAGCCGTTGCGGAAGCGCCGGGCCAGCTCGATCTGGGCGGCGTTGAAGCGCCCCGACCCGGTGTTCTCGATCATGTTCATGTACGGGCCGTACATCGGGAACGGCCGGCGGTAGTTGTACGAGGGATCCCAGTTGTAGAGATCCTCGGTGCTCGGCCTGACGCTGTTGTACTCGCGGTTGACGAGCAGCTTCCGCATCGTCGATCCGAGGTAGCTCACCCGCACGCCGAGGTTCCAGGGCAGCTCGCGCTCCAGCGTCAGGTTGTACTGGTAGATGTCGGGCGACTCGATGTCGGACCAGACACCCTGGGTGCCGAAGTCATCGTTGCTGGGCATGCCGACGCCCTGGCTGAAGGCGTTCGCGAAGGGGCCAACCCGCTGGATGGTGTAGCGGAACTCGTTGCTGGCGAGCTGGTCGCGAATGCCCTGGATGGCGGTCGTCGGGTGGAAGAGCCCGAAGCCGCCGCGCAGCACGGTGCGCCCCTGCCCGTCGAGCCGGTAAGCGAAGCCGACGCGCGGGCTGAAGTTGTTCTTGTCGGTCTTGACGAGCGTCTCGGGAAGCCCGAGGTCGCTCGCGAGCTTCACGTGGCTGTAGTAAGGGCTGTCGGGATTGCTCAGCCCGTAGGGAAGCCGCGACCAGACCGTCTGATCGGCGACCACGTGGTACCCGCCGTCCTTCGCCTGGAAGTTGACGAGCATGTTGTCCTTCTCATGCCATCCGCCGGCCAGCTCGTAGCGCAGGCCCAGGAAGAGCGTGAGGTCCTTGTTGACCCGCCAGTCGTCCTGGACGAAGGTGGCGAAGTCCCACGAGTAGCCGTTCAGGTCGCCGCGCGTGCTGACGTGCTCGTCCACGCGGTTGGGCATCCCGAGAAGGAAGTCGGCAAACGCGTTGCCGGTGAACCCCCCGGTGAAGCGGTACGAGCCGCGGTGGTTGAGCCCACGCCCGAAGCCGTCGATCGCGCTGTTCCTGCCGATCAACACGCCGGCTCGGAGCGAATGCCCGCCTGCCATCCACGAGATGTTGTCGGCGAACGAGAAGGAGTTCTGCTCGATCGTACGGTTGTTGTTGCGGCCGCCGTCGGTGATGTTCCCGGGGCGGTTGGACCCGGCGGCGAATCGGATCTCGGGGAAGCCGGGGGTGTCGGGCGAGACGCTCGGCGGCAGCTCGACGCCCATCTGCGACGCCAGGTCGCCCGCTCGCCAGTTGCTCTTCCGCTCGCTCCCGTCGAAGTTGTACCCGATCCGCATTTCGTTCACGAGCCGGCTGCTGAGAATCGAGGTCCACCCCCCGACCAGCGCGTAGGTGTCCATCCCGCTCTTGACCAGCGGCAGCTGCGTCAGGGCGTTGCCGGCCTCCCACTGCATCCGGGTCGGGTTCCGGTACTGGTAGCTGCCGCGCGCGAAGAACTGGTTGTTGGTTCCCGCCTCGTGATCGAGCCGGACATCGAACCGTTCGCGCTTCCGCTTGACGGGCACGTACTGCTGGAAGGTGCCCATCCCGCTCGCCACGACCGACCGGTTCGGCAGCGGCCAGAACATGTTCATGATGTTCTGGGCGATCGGGCTGAGACGCTCAGCGGGAATCACGTTGCCCGGGAACGGCTCACCGGTCTCGGGATCCCTGATCCTGATCGTCGACGCCGAGAAGTCGCCGGCGCGGAGGGCGGCGTTCGGCACGGTGATCGTGCCGCCGCCCTGGATCGTCTTGTCGCGCAACCCCTCGTAGTTCGCGTAGAAGAACGTCCGCTTGGCCAGCGGGCCGCCGAGGGACGCGCCGTAGCGGTAGACCGAGCTGTCGGCGTTGGGGTCGTCTCTCGTCACGCCGGTCAGCTTCTGGCCGAAGGTCAGCGCGTTCAGCTCGTTCGCGTTGAAGTCCCAGAACGCAGACCCGTGGTACTTCTGGCCCCCGCGCTTGGTGGTGACGACCACCCCGGCCAGCCCCCCGTACTCGGCGCTGTACGAGTTCGAGAGCACCTGCATCTCCTGGATCGCGTCGAGGCCCGGAGCCGAGTTCCCCACCGTGCCGAAGATCGCGTTGGTGGACGCCTGGCCGTCCTGCACGTACGACACGCCGTAGGTGCGCCCGCCCAGGAACTGCATGGCGCCCTCGGAGGTGCCGGCCACGTTCGGGTTCAGGTAGAGGAATTCCTGGATGTCACGGGAGGCGCGCGGCAGGTCGCTCAACTGCTGCGCGTCGAGCCCCTTGGTCACCGACGGGCTGTCCAGCGTGATGACGTTGGCCGGCGCCGAGCCCGTCACGGTCACGCTCTCGCCGATCGGCCCAATCTCGAGCTCGACGTTCACCAGCGATGCCTGGCCGGTGCGGACGATGATGCCAGGGCGCTCGAACTTCTTGAACCCCGGGACGATTACCTCGACCCGGTAGGTCCCGGGCTGGAGGTTGACCACCTCGAACGCTCCCCGGCTGTCGGTATCGAGCGTCCGGGGCAGCCCCGTGGTTTCGTCGGTGATCAGGACGGGCGCCTTGGGGATGACCCCTCCTCCCGTGTCGGTCACCGTCCCGCGAATCGACCCGAGCACGGACTGCGCCGCGCCCGCTCCCGGCGCCACGAGCGCCAGGACAAGGGTCGTCACAGCCACCCACGCCAGCCGCCGCCACGTCGGTCCCGCACCGACTTGCACTCGCATGACGTCCTCCTCGCCGGAACCTGCAAAAGGTGGCAAACGCAAGGAAAAGATACGATTGATGCTTTCTATTACTTTACGAATCGTAAGTCAAGACATTGTTGACCGCCCGGCAGCGCCGCCGGTACGATTCGGCGTGCCTTCTCGCGCAAGACGCCCGCCCCGTCGTCCAGCGGCCCCTGTCCGCCCTCCCGCCGGCACGCCTGCGCGCCGTTGGGGATGGCTTTCCCTGTCGCTGATCGCCGTCGTCGTCGTCGCGCTTGCCGTCGTCGCGTGGCTGGCGTCGCGGGCAATCGGCCCAGGGACGGGTGGGGCGGCGTCGAAGCCGGGGGCTGGTGCCCCGAACGTCCTCCTCGTCACGCTGGACACGGTTCGCGCCGATCACCTGGGCTGCTACGGCAACCGGGCGGCGCGCACGCCGGTCATCGACGCGCTTGCCGCGCGCGGTGCGCGGTTCGCCACCGGGGTGGCGCACTCCCCTATCACCGGCCCCTCGCACGCATCGATCCTGACGGGGCTGACGCCGCTGAGGCACGGCGTCCGGAACAACTCCGACTACGTCCTGCCGGCAAGCGTCCCCACGCTGCCCGATGCGCTCCAGCGGGCGGGCTGGCGCACGGCGGCGTTCGTCTCGGGCTTTCCGCTGGAGCGGCGCTTCGGGTACGACCGGGGCTTCGAAACCTACGACGCGACCTTCCCGCGTGGGAACGATCCAAGGCGCGCACCGTACGTCGAACGGCCGGCGGACATGACCACGCGGGCCGCCCTGAGGTGGCTGGACGAGACGGCGTCCTCCGCGGCACCGTGGTTCCTTTGGGTGCACTACTACGACCCGCATTCGCCGTACGAGCCGCCCGGCGAATACGCGAACGCCTTTGCCGGCCGTCCGTACGACGGGGAGATCGCCTTCGTCGATGCGCAGCTGGGCCGCCTGCTGCAGTGGCTCGAGGAGCGCGGCCTCGCCGGCAACACCCTCATCGTGGTGACGGCCGATCACGGCGAAAGCCTCGGCGAGCACGGCGAAGCCACGCACGGCATGTTCGTCTACGACTCGACGCTGCTGGTGCCCTGGATCGTGGCTGGGCCGGGTGTTCCAGCCGGGAGGGTGCCGGAGGTCATGGCCCGCCTGATCGACGTGGCACCGACCATCCTCGACTACGCGGGCCAGCGGCCGGCCGAGAGGATCGAGGGCCGTTCGCTGCGCCCGGCGATCGAGGGCCATCCGATGGGCGACGAGCCGGCGTACGCCGAGTCGCTCTTCGCGAGCCTGCACCTGCGGTGGGCGCCGCTGTACGCCTGGCGGACGTCCCGCTGGAAGCTCATTGACGCGCCCAGGCCCGAGCTGTACGACCTCCTGTCGGATCCGCACGAGCAGCACGACCGCGCCGCGGTCGAGGCGGCGCGCGTGGAGGCCCTGCGCAGGCCCCTGCGCGCGGCGCTCCGCGCCCCGACGCCCGACGCTACCGCCACGGTGGACGCGGAATCGGCGGAGCGGCTGCGTTCGCTCGGCTACCTCGGCGGCGGCCCGTTCTCGCCCGACACCGCCTCGTCGAAGCGCGATCCCAAGGACGCCCTGCCGCTGGTGGCGCGCCTCGAACGGGGCATGGAGCTGGCGCGGATCGATCCCGCCACGGCGGTGTCGGAGCTGACGGCGGTGCTGCGTGAGGCCCCCGAGGCCGTGCTCGCGCGGCGGCACCGCGCCGTGGCGCTGGGGGTGCTGGGGCGGGCGAGCGAGGCGGTCGCCGACATGCGCGCAATCGAGAAGGCGGGCCCCATGACCGCCGAAGACCTCGTCGTCCTCGCCGACAGCCTCCGCCTGGCGGGGCGCGTAGAGGAGGCGCTCGCGGCGCTGGACCGGGCGTCGGCCCTGCAGCCGCGCCTGGTTCCGGCCCTGCTGGCGCGCGCCGACGTCCTGGTGAACGCACAGCGGACCGAGGAAGCATCCCGCGCGTTCGAGCAGGTGCTGGCGGTTGCGCCCGAGCACACCGAGGCGCTGCGGGGACTCGCCGATCTGGCACTGGTGCGCGGCGATTTGGCAGCGGCGGGCGCCTTCTACGGCCGCGTCCTGGCGGCCGCGCCCGACGACGGCCCGGCGACGGTGAAGCTCGGGGTCGTCCGGATGCGAACCGGGCAGCGCGAGGAGGCGCTCGCGCTGTTCAGGAGGGCAATCGAGCGCAATCCGAAGGACGGCGAGGCGCTGCTCTACGCGGCCGGGGCGCTGGTCGCCACCGGCCGGCCGCAGGAAGCCCTCCCCTTGTTCGACCGCGCCATCGCGGCCGGCCAGCGAACCGCCATCGCCTACACCGGTCTCGGCATGACAAGGCTGCAGCTGGGCGACGAGCGGGGGGCGGCGACCGCGCTCCGCGAGTCGCTGGCCCTCGACCCGAACCAGCCGCAGGTCGCCGCCACGCTGAAGCAGCTCCGCACGGGCCGCTGACGCAGCCCGCCGTCACGCTGCGTTGAGATCGTGTTCAAGGATCGCTATTTCGCCGCGAGGGCGCGGGCGATCTGCAGGCGCATTGCCTCGTAGGCGTCGCCCGACTCGGCCCATCCCACCTTCGCGTCCGCCTCGGAGAAGACGCGCGGCACGATCGCCCGCAGCGCCTCGTCCACCAGGTTGCCGAGCCCCGCCTTCCTCGCGAGGGTGAGGTACAGGTGATCCTGCAGGCCGCGCCGGTAGTTGGCCAGCTGCACGGTGGACACGGGGCCCGCGATGCCCCGGTCCTCTCCCGGGTGCACGACCTCGAGGCCCGGGTAGATCAGCACGCCGTCCCCGTAGGCGAATCCCGTGTCCTCCTTGCCGGGCTGCCCCCGGTTGTCGAAGGTGACGGGGTTCGCCCACACGTTCTGCCTCCGGTCACCCTGCTTCTGGCTGTTGTGGAACCAGTGCACGCCATGCCAATAGAAGAAGGTCGACATGCCCTCCTTGAACGCGGCCCACGCCACCGAACGTGGATCGGCCGCCGGCGCCTCGATCGACGGGACGCCGAGGAACGGCCGGCTGCCGTTGTAGGTCCAGTACTCGCGCCCCTTCGCCCGCTCTGACCTGGCGCGCGCGATGTCGTACAGCTGCGGGGGGGCGCACCAGATGTCCACGGCCCCGTCGAGCTCGGGCACGTACTGCTTGGTCGCGAAGGTCTTCAGCCGCCGCCCGGGCCCGGGGTTCGAGTGCACGTAGTCGGCCAGCTCGCGAAGACGCGGGTACTGGGCCGGTCCGGGCTCGTCCGGCAGGTACAGGAACGTGATGGCGCCCGGCAGTGTCTTCTCGAGGAACGTCATCCACGCGTCCGACCGCGCCCGGGCCGACTCGCGCGTCTCGAATGCGCGGCCCGGCCCGTAGAAGGTCGCGGGCGCGAAGCGGTGGCCCACCTTCTCGCCTGGGCCCTCGTACCGCTCCGCCGGCGTGAACGCGGTGCCGCTGAAGCGCGGCAGCGCCTGCCGGATTGTCGCCTCGTCGTAGGCGTGCACCAGCTCGACGCGGTGGCGATGCGCGAAGCGGTGGAATTCCGCGTCGAAGTTCCGGCCCATGTACCGCTCGGGTTGGCTGCCCTCGAAGTACACCATCATGTTCAGGCTGTTCTCGTCCGGCAGGGCGAACCCGAACAGCTCCAGCTCGATCGGCAGGCGGATCGTCCGGCCGTCGGCCGCGATCTCGATGGTGCCCTCGTAAACGCCGGCGGGGCGTCCCTTCCCGGTGTAGATCTCGATCCAGAACGCCTGGTTGCTCGACGGCGGCACGGCAAGCGGGAAGCCGCCGCGCCCGCTGCGGGCATTCTCGGGAACGATCTGCACCGGCTGCCACCCCGTGCCGCGCGGGGCCGACTCGGTGCCGGCCCTGTAGATCCAGTGCGCGGTCGCGGGGCCGGGAATGTGCATGTAGTTGAGGGAAAACAGCTGGATCGGCCGGCCCACCGAGTCGGTTGGATCGACACCCGGCGGAACGTACGCGAAGCCTGCCGTGCCGCCCCGCTGTTTCAGCCCGGGCAGCCGCAGGGAGAGCGCGCGGATGCCCTCGCCGTCGGCCTCGACGATGACCTGCACGGCCAGCACCTCGTTGAGCGCGCCGAACAGCTTCACGCGAGTGCCGTCCCATGCCGAGTTCCCCGCGGCGAGCGGACTCGAGAGGTTCTCGCGCGCGATCTTCTCCGTGTCGTTGACAGCCCAGACGCGCTTGACGCCGGCCGGCGACGCAGCGGGCGTCACGGCCAGGATCAGGGCGGCCAGGCATCCAAGGCGGGCAAGCCGGGTGTTCATCGGTCTCTCCTACGTGCGCTCGGCGCGGGCGGGCGCCGGGGCGCCCTTCACGAGCGCCAGCAGCACGGCGACAAGCAGCGTGATGCCCGAATAGAGGACGACGGTGCCGCGCTCGCCGGGCGCGGCCCAGGCCATCAGGAGCAGGCTGACGAGTCCCACGCCCGCCGTCGCCCGCGACAGGAAGCGGAAGACCTCGGTGGTGCGGTCTTCGCTCGCGCCCAGCTCCCTCGCGACATCCACCGGCGTGGCCAGCCGCTCGGCCAGGCGGCGCCGCCCCGCCGCCCCTGCCGCGTCGCGACGCTCGAAGGGAATCGACAGGAGGAACACCGCGATCGAGGCGGGCAGCACGCCAACTACGTTCGCGATCAGTCCCCAGCCGAACCCGAAGGTCCCCACGCACCCCAGCGCCAGGCCGACCAGGAACGACGCGAGCCCCGACCAGCGCGGGGTGCGCGAGATGAGCAGGCCGAGCAGCGCGGGCGGGCCGTACGCGAGCGACATGATCGTGTTCACGGTCAGCATCACGCTGAAGACGCTGCGCCCGCTCTCGGCCATCACGAAGGCCAGCCCGATGATGCTCGCGCCCACGAAGAAGGTGGCCACCCAGCCAACCGCGAGCAGGTGCCGCTCGCCGTCGCGCCGGGGGAAGATCCACAGGTAGATGTCCCGCACGATGATCGCCGCGTGGAGGTGGAACGTCCCCGACAGGTTCGACATCGTCGAGCTGAACATCGCCGCCAGCATCACCCCGATCAGGCCGTTCGGCAGCAGCGCCAGCGTGGCAACCGCGTACGACGCCTCGTGCGGATTCGCGCGCCCGGGCAGCAGCGCCGCGATATCGGGATAGAGAACCCGAACGGCCAGCGGAGGCACGAACCAGAGCAGCGACCCGAGCAGGAAAAGGCCGCAGCACAGCAGCGACACCTTCCGGGCCGACCGCTCGTCGTCCACGGCGAAGTAGCGCTGCGCCATGACCGACGTGTTGTAGCCGAAGCTCACCATCACCGTCCACGCCGCCACGTATCCCCAGCCGAACTCGTTCGGCAGCGCGAGCGATGTCATCGGCGCCGGCAGCCCCGCCAGGAACGCGCCCATTCCGCCAATCCTCGAGAGCGAGACGGCGCAGAGAACCAGCGTGAAGGGCAAAAGGATCACGGCCTGCAGGAAGTCGGTGACCACGACCGCCCACAAGCCGCCCACCACGCAGTAGATGAGGATGATGGCGCCGCAGACCAGGATCGTCCACCCAATCGGCACCCCGCACGTCGAGCTGACGAAGACGCCCAGGCCGAACAGCACGCTGGCGCCCGTGAACAGGTGGAAGATCACGGCGGTCCACGAGAAGGTCTGGCGCGTCCGCTCGTCGAACCGCTCCGTCAGGTACTCCATCGTGGTCGAGATGCGCGCCCGCCGCCAGCGTGACGCGAAGAGCCAGTACCCGAGCAGGAAGCTGAGGCCGTTCCCCACGTACAGCAGGACGACGACCAGCCCCTGCTGGTACGCCACGCCGGCCGCGCCCGTGAACGTCCAGGCGCTGAAGCCGCTCATGAAGGAGCTGAGGCCGGCCACGAACCACGGCACCCGGCTGCCGCCCCTGAAGTAGTCGGACGCCCCCTTGTTGAAGCGCATGAAGGACGCGCCGATGGCGAGCATCGCCACCAGGTAGGCGCCGATGACCGCATAGTCGATGGCAGAAACGCTTTTCAGCATGCGAATACGCTCAGGTCATCCGGTCGAGCATCGCCCGGCTCACGCGGTGACGCACGCGCCGCCCGGCGAAATGCCGTTCGAGCTCGTCCAACACGACGTTCGCCATCGCCCGGCGCACGCTGTCGGCCCCGGCACCAACATGCGGCGTCACGATGGCCCCCGGGGCGAACCGAAGGGGGTGATCGTCGGGCAGCGGCTCCAGCGGATCGGTCACATCGAGCGCGCAGCGCAGCCGGCCGGCCACGACCTCGGCGGTCAGCGCGTCGAGGTCTACCAGGCCTCCGCGCGCCACGTTGATGATCGAGGCGCCCTCGGGCAGCCGCGCGAGACGCTCGCGGTCGAGCAGGTTCCTCGTCTCCTCGGTGAGCGCGCAGGCGAGCACGATCAGGCGCGACGCCCCGAGCACCCGGTCGAGCGGCGCGAACCGCACGCGCGCCCCGCGAGCGACGCGGCGGCGCGCGTAAGGATCGTAGACGAGGAACCGGGTGCCGAATGGCGCCAGCAGTTCCACCAGCGCCCGGCCAATCCGGCCGAAGCCGACGAGCCCCACCGTGGCGCCAACCAGCGTCTCCCCCTCGACCCCCCGCAGGTGGCGCGCCTCGAAGATGTCGCTGCCTTGGCACCGGAGCCGCGCCCGGTATCGGTCGACGTTCCGCGCCTCGTAGAGCAAGAAGGTGGCAGCCAGCTCGGCCACCTGGCGCGCCATGGGATCGGCGGCGTTTGTGATCGTCAGCCTGTCGAAGAGCGGCCGGGCGAACCGCGCCTTCACCTCCCCGCCGCAGTGCGCAATCATCCGCAGCCGCGGGCAGGCCGCGACCAGCGACGCGTCGAACGGCGGGCTGTCCCAGGTGGTGACGAGCGCGTCAACGTCGGCAAGGCGCCTGAGAAGCGCGGGGGTCGCGCGGCGTCCCCCGATCCGCTCCCAGTCATAGCGGCTGAGCCGCCGGCGCTCGGCCTCCCCAAAGAACGAGTCGAAGAGGATACGGCCCGCAAGGATGACGACACGGCGAGTCGTGGCGGTCATGGGGAAGCGATTCTCGTTGTGTTGCGATTTCTGTCGAACGTGGTTGACACGCCCCGCCCCGAGCGGTATACAAGCAAAGCGAAAAGAACACTATAGCAATCAAACGAAAGCGTCAACGATGATCAGGCCGATGCGGCCCTCCGACCTGCCCCGCGGCGAGGCGTTGTGCCGGGCGTGTGGCTGGAACCAGGTGGCGGGCGACTGGGAACAGCTGCTGGCGCTGGGCGGCGCCGGCTGCCTGGTTGCCGAAGCCGAAGGCGAGGTCGCGGGCACGCTGACCTCGGTGGTATACGATAGACGGTTTGCGTGGATCGGCATGGTCCTCGTGGACCCGGCGCTGCGCGGGCGCGGGATAGCCACCGCCCTCATGCGCCAGGCGATCGAGGCGCTCGGGGGCGTCGAAGCCCGGCTGGACGCGACGCCCCAGGGACACCCGCTCTACGCACGGCTCGGCTTCATCGAGGAAGGGCGCCTGGTTCGGATGACGCGCGACCAGGGGGGTAGCGCGGCGGACGCAGGCGGCCACCCCGCACCCCCGCCCGGCACATGGCCGATGGAGAGCCGGGACCTCGACGAGGTGTTGGCCCGAGACCTCGGGGCCTTTGGCGCCAGCCGGGCGACGCTCCTCCGGTGGGCCTTTCGCCGGGCGCCGGCCTTGGCCCGCGTCGTCGTGGGGCAATCGGGGGACGTGCGCGGCTACTGTTTCGGGCGCCCGGGTCACCGGTGGTGGCAGATCGGACCGGTGGTAGCGGATGGCCTCGACGCCGCAGAAGCCCTCGTGAGCGGCTGCGTGGGGGCCGCCGGAGATGCGCCGCTGGTGATCGACGCCGACGCGGGCCTGCCCGGATGGATCGAGCGGCTGACGAAGGCTGGCTTCGTCGTTCAGCGGCCGTTCATCAGGATGCGCCGTGGAACGGCCAACCGGCTGCCGGCCGGCCCCGATCGGCAGGTGGCGATCTTCGGACCGGAATGGGGATAGAGCGTGAACACACCGGCCATTCGAACCGTCGAGGAGCTCGAGGAGCGGCTCGCGCGCCCCAGCGTCGCCGACATCGCGGCGGCGGGCCGCCTGGAGGGCGACATCGGGATCATCGGCGCCACCGGCAAGATGGGGCCCTCGCTCGCCCGCCGCGTGCGACGTGCCAGCGACCAGGCCGGCCGACGCCGGCGGGTCGTCGCCGTGGCCAGGCGATTCGACCCGGCGGTGGCACGAGACCTGGCCGGGATGGGCATCGAGCCGATGGAATGCGACTGCCTCGATCGCCGGTCGGTCGATCGCCTGCCGCCTCTCGCCCACATCCTCTACTTGATCGGACGGAAGTTCGGCACTGAGGGACGCAGCGACCTGACCTGGGCCGTCAACACGCTGGCGGCCGCTCACGTTGCCGACCGGTTTCGCGACTCGCGGCTTGTCGTCTTCTCAACTGGGAATCTCTACGGGATGGTGCCGGCGTCGAGCGGCGGGTCGCGCGAGCAGGACGAACCCGCGCCAGTTGGCGAGTACGCCCAGTCGTGCCTGGGCCGCGAACGGGTCGTCGAGTACTACTCGCGGGAGCACGGTACCCGCTGCCTGCTGTTCCGCCTGAATTACGCGGTCGATCTGCGCTACGGCGTCCTGGTGGACGTCGGGCGGCGTGTCTTCGCCGGCGAGCCCGTCGACCTGGGCGTCGGATACGCCAACGTGATCTGGCAGGGCGACGCGAACTCGTACGCCTTCCGCAGCCTCGAACTGGCCGAATCGCCGACGCGCATCCTCAACGTCACGGGGCCCGAAACGGTCTGCATCCGCGAACTCGCGGAATGGTTCGGGCGGCGCTTCGGCCGTGCTCCCCGGTTCGAGGGACGCGAATGCGACGTGGCGCTGCTGAGCGACGCCTCCGCCTGCCACGCCGCGCTGGGCCTGCCGGAAGTCAGGCTCGAGGTGCTGCGGGAGTGGGTGGCGGCATGGATAGAGTCGGGCGGGCCCTCGCTCGGCAAGCCGACTCACTACGAGGTGGCCGATGGCCGGTACTGAGGAAGCAAGGCGGCGCCTTGCCGTGGGCGGCGTCATCCCGGCCCACCCGCTCGCGCTCACCCCAGAGCGACGGTTGGACGAGCGGCGCCAGGTTGCGCTCACCCGCTATTACTGCGCGGCCGGGGCGTCGGGCATCGCCGTCGGGGTGCACACGACTCAGTTCGCGATCCGGCAGCCGCGAGTGGGCCTCTACGTGCCGGTGCTGCGGCTGGCGGCCGACGCCATCGCCGAGCACGAGCGGGCCACCGGGGCGACCATCGCCCGGGTGGCCGGGGTGTGCGGCCGCACGCGGCAGGCGGTAGCCGAGGCGGGAACCGCCGCCGACCTGGGCTACCACGCGGCGCTCCTGAGCCTGGGCGGCTGGCGCGACGCGTCAGACGAAGAACTGATCGCGCACTGCCGCGAGGTGGCGGCGGTGATGCCGTTGATCGGGTTCTACCTCCAGCCGGCAGTCGGGGGCCGCGTGCTGTCGCAAACGTTCTGGCAGCGGTTCTTCGAGATCCCCGAGGTTGTCGCCGTGAAGGTGGCGCCCTTCGACCGGTATCGGACCCAGGAGGTCGTTCGCGCGCTCGCCGCCGCGGGGCGCGAGCGCGAGGTGACCCTCTACACGGGCAACGACGACGCGATTGTCGCGGACCTGTTGACCGACTTCCCAGGCAACGCGGAGGGACAGCGGCTGCGCTTCAGCGGCGGGCTGCTGGGACAATGGGCGGTGTGGACGCGGCGGGCCGTGGAGCTGATGGAGGAGATTCGTTGCGAGCGGGCCCAGCCGGGCTCGAAGACGACCCTGCTGCTGGCGCGCGGGGCTGACCTGACGGACGCGAACGGCGCGCTGTTCGACGCGCGCCACGCGTACGCCGGCTGCCTCCCCGGCATTCACGAGGCGCTGCGCCGCCAGGGATTGCTGCTGGGGCGCTGGTGCCTGGACGAGCGCGAGGAATTGTCGCCGGGCCAGATGGAGGAGATCGATCGAGTGCACGCGCGCTACCCCGGCCTCCGGGACGACGCGTTCGTCGAGGCACACCTCGAGGAGTGGCTGCGATGAGTACGGCGGCGACATCGGCGCAGGGAATCGGCCTTGACGGCGTCAAGCGAATGCGTTCGAATTCCGGGGAAATGAAAGCCGCAGCCGGATCGTCTCGACACCGCCTCCTGGTGGAGGAACGCCGCCGCCGGATCCTCGAGGCCCTCGAACACAGCGAGCGTGTGACGGTCCAGGAACTGGTCCGGCGGTTCGGGGTGTCGGCGGTCACGATCCGGAAGGACCTCGACGCGCTGACCGAGGCCGGCGCGATCGTCCGGTCTCACGGCGGGGCGCTGCGGCCGCTCGGCCCCACCGACATCGCGATCGGCGTCAAGGAGATCCTCCATCACGAGGAGAAGGTTCGCGTCGGCGCGGCGGCGGCGGCCCTGGTGCAGAACGACGAGACGATCATCCTCGACTCGGGGACGACGACGCTCGAGGTGGCGCGGCAGATCGCGGCCCGCAAGTTCCGGTCGCTGACCGTGATCACCAACGGCCTCAACATCGCGGTGGAGCTGGCCCGCCTGCAGAACATCCGCCTGATCATGCTCGGCGGCATGGTCCGCCACGTGTCGCACTCGGTGGTGGGGCCCCACGCCGAGCAGATGGTGCGCGGCCTGAACGCCGACCGGCTCTTCCTGGGGGTGGACGGGCTCGATCTCGAGATCGGCCTCATGACGCCCGACGTGCTCGAGGCGCAGCTGAACGCGATGCTGATCCGCGTCTCCCGCGAGGTCAACGTGGTCACCGACTCGTCGAAGTTCAGCCGGCGCAGCCTCTCGGTGATCGCGAGGCTCGACGCCGTCCACCGCATCATCACCGACGACGGGATCGACCCCGCCTTCCTGGCGGCGCTGCGCGGGAAAGGCATCGAGGTGCTGACGGCCTGACCGGCGGCGGAGCCGGGTTGGTGCGGGACGGGCGTCCCGCTCCGGGAACACCTCCGGTGGGACACGCGTCCCGCCCGTCTACCTCTGCGCGCTGGTGGTCCGGTGCCCGAGCGTGAGGGCGACAAACGCGATCGTCAGCACGCAGCAGGTGACCATCGTCACGAAGACGCCGTTCCAGCCCCAGTGGTCCGCAATCCAGCCGACCCCCGTGCCCGCGATGGCCGAGCCGAACACGTAGCCGAAGAACCCCGTGAAGCCGGCGGCCGTTCCGGCAGCCTTCTTGGGCACCAGGTCGAGCGCGTGCAGGCCGATGATCATGATCGGGCCGTAGATGAGGAACCCGATCGCGATGAGGGCCGCGTAGTCCACCCACAGCGGGCCGTTGAGGTTCAGCCAGTACACGACCACCGCGACCAGCGTAAGGCTCATGAAGAGGATGTTGGCCGGTGCGCGCCGCCCCTTGAAGTACCGGTCGGAGATCCAGCCGCAGGCGATCGTCCCCGGGATGGCCGCCCACTCGTAGAGCGACCACCCCAGGCTCGACTGCCGGAACGAGAACCCCTTGGCGGTCTCGAGGTAGGTCGGGATCCAGTTCACCACGCCGTAGCGGACGAAGTAGACGAAGGCGTTGGCGACCGCGATGGCCCACAGGTAGCGGTTGTTCAGCACGTGGCCGAAGAAGATCTCCCTGAAGGAGAAGAGGCGCTCGTGCTCGTCGCTGTAGTCGGGCGGGTAGTCGTTCCTGAATTCCTCGACCGGCGGGAGGCCGCACGACTGCGGGGTGTCGCGCAGCAGGAAGAACGCGCCGACGGCGACCGCGGCCGCGATGATCGCGTTGAAGTAGAACTTGGCGCCCCAGTCGTTGAACAGCGTGACGCCCGCCAGGGCGATGCTGGCCACCAGCGCGCCGCCGACGTTGTGCGCGACGTTCCACACCGAGACGATGAGGCCGCGCTCGCGGACGCTCCACCAGTGCACCATCGTCTTGCCGCACGGCGGCCAGCCCATGCCCTGCACCCACCCGTTGAGGGTCTGCAGCGCGACCACCAGCGCCAGCGACGAGTAGATCCAGCGGAGCGTGCCCGAGGCGAAGATGATCCCGGCCGAGAGCAGCAGCCCCAGCGGCAGGAAGTACTTCGGGTTGCTGCGGTCGGAGACCGAGCCCATCAGGAACTTCGAGGCGCCGTAGGCGATCGACAACCCCGTCAGCGCGGTGCCGAGCATCGCCTTCGAGTACTGCGGGTACTCCTGCAGCAGGTCGGGCACGGCCAGCGCGAAGGTGTTGCGCACCAGGTAGTACGCCGCGTAGCCGACGAAGATGCCGGCGAAGACCTGGCGGCGCAACCGGCGGTACTCGGGGGCGATTCGGTCGGCGGGCAGACGGGGGATTTCAGCAGCGGGCGCGAGCAGTCGGGTCATCGGGCTACCGGCGGGGGAACTGGTCAGGGTTGTCGGTGAAGAGGGCATCCACGCCGAACGCGTAGAGGAACCGCCGCATCTCGTCGCGCACGGTCTGGCCGGCCGGCTGGCCGGACGAGCGGAACGTGTAGGGCGTGACGCTGAGGCCGGCCTCGTGCGCCCACGCGACGATCTCAGGCCGGGCCGAGATGATGCCCTTGGCCGGGCCGATGCCGTCGGCAAACGCCCTGATCTCCTTGAGCCGCTGGCGCGTCAGCCAGGTGTCCGCGTCCTGCTCGCCGATCAGGAACAGCAGCGGCAGCCGCAGCCCCATCGCCCGCATCTTCTTCAGGCTCTCGGCGCTGAACGACTGGATGAAGACGGGAGTCTTCGCGTCGGCGCCCGGCTCGGCGAGGCCGTGACGTGAAAGGGTCTCGATGACGAGCCGCTCCATGTCGAAGCCGAGGCTGCCGTAGACCTCGGGTGCCTTGGTCTCCGGGTACAGGCCCGCGCGTCCCTTGACCAGGCCGATCGCCTCGTCGAAGGTCAGCACCTTCTCGCCTTTGAACTCCGCGTCGAACCAGGAGCCGGCGTCGAGCTGCTTGATCTCGGCAAGCGTGAAGTCGGAGACGTGCCAGCCCGTGACGGCCTTCCCCTCCCGCTCCACCGTTCGCGAGCGGCCGGGGAACACGTCGCGGACGTTGGTCGTCCGGTCGAGCGTGAGGTCGTGCAGGCAGACGAGCCGGCCGTCCTTGGTGATCTGCAGGTCCTGCTCGACGTAGTCGGCGCCCTGGTCGATCGCGAGCCGGTAGGCGGCCGCGGTGTGCTCTGGCGCGTAGGCCGATGCCCCCCGGTGCGCGATGGCCGTCTTTCCCCGGTACTGCGCGGCGCCCGCGCCGGCCGCCAGCCCGCACACCAGCAACATGATGATGATCCTGGAGTACGACATGACGGCCCCATGATAGTTGAAAGAAGCCGACAGCGGGCAGGTGCCCGCGGGCAAGACGCCTGTACCACCGGCTGTCAGCTGTCCACAGCCGGGACGCCTGTGCTACCCGCAGGCGGGGCGCCTGTGCCACCGGCTGTCCCCAGCAGCCACCTGAGGCGACCGTGAACGGCCTCGGCCAGGCGGGTATCGGAGCCGTACTGCTCGACAACCTGGACGATGGCGCTACCCACCACCGCGGCGTCGCTCCAGCGCGCGGCCTCGCGCACGTGCGCGGGGTGCGAGATGCCGAAGCCCAGCGCGACGGGCAGGGTCGTCTCGGTCCGAATGCGCGAGACGAGCGCCTGCGCGAGGCCAGGCAGGCTCTCGCGCGGTCCTGTGACACCGAGGCGGGAGACGGCGTAGAGAAAGCCGCTGCCGAGCGCGGCAGCGCGGCGAATCCGTTCTGGGCCGCTCGTCGGCGCAACCAGGAAGATGGTGTCGAGGCCCGCGCCGGCGGCTGCGTCGCGGAACGGGCCGGCCTCGTCGAGCGGCAGGTCCACGACGAGCACGCCGTCCACGCCGGCCTGCGCGGCCTCGCCGGCGAACCGTTCGACACCGAGGCGCAGAACCGGGTTCAGGTAGGTGAACAGCACGATCGGCGCGCGGGCCTGGCGTCGGACGCGTGCCGCCAGGCCGATGGCCCGCTCGAGGGTCGTACCGCTGCGAAGCGCGCGATACGACGCCCGCTGGATGACAGGGCCGTCAGCGAGCGGGTCGGAGAAGGGCACGCCAATCTCCAGCACCGAGGTGCCGGCGGCATCGAGCGCGAGAAACACGGCTTCCGATCGCGAGAGATCGGGATCGCCCGCGGTGGCGAAGGCCACCAGCCCCGGCGCCTGGGCCCTGCGAAGCATGGAAAAGGTTGAATCAAGACGCGACATTCGAAAGGTCCTTGTCCCCTCGCCCTGACAGGTTCACGAGGATGGTGTGCCCAGTCCCCAGCTCGGCTGCCAGGCGGCAGGCGGTGGCCAGGGCATGTGCCGATTCAAGGGCGGGCAGGATGCCCTCGAGCCTGGCGAGGGCGTGGAACGCGTCGGCCGCGGCACAGTCGTCCGCGGTTGTGTACTGGCAGCGGCCCGATGCCCGCAGCCAGGCGTGCTCGGGCCCGACCGCCGGATAGTCGAGGCCCGCGGAGATCGAGTGGGTGGAAAGGATGTTGCCGCCCTCGTCCTGGAGGACGAAGGTGCGGGTGCCGTGGAGGACGCCGGTGCTGCCCGCGGCAAAGCGGGCCGCGTGTCGGCCCGGCGCGAGGCTCTCGCCACCCGCCTCCACGCCGACGAGCCTGACGGAGGCATCGTCGAGAAACGCGTCGAAAATGCCGATGGCGTTGCTCCCACCCCCGACGCAGGCGACGACCGCGTCGGGCAGCCCCCCGGTGGCCTCGGTGAACTGCCGCCGCGCCTCGCGCCCGATGACCGACTGGAACTCGCGGACCATCAGCGGGTAGGGGTGCGGGCCGAGCGCCGATCCGAGCAGGTAGTGCGTGTCGTCGGGCCGGGCCACCCAGTCGCGCATCGCCTCGTTGACGGCGTCCTTGAGGGTGCGGCTGCCCGAATCCACCTCGATCACCTTCGCGCCGAGCAGCCGCATGCGCGCGACGTTCGGCGCCTGCCGCGCCACATCGTCGGTTCCCATGTAGACCTCGCAGGCGAGGCCGATCAGTGCGCACGCGGCGGCGGTGGCCACACCATGCTGCCCCGCCCCGGTCTCGGCCACCACGCGCGACTTCCCCATGCGGCGGGCGAGGAGCGCCTGCCCGAGCGCGTTGTTGATCTTGTGCGCCCCCGTGTGCGCGAGGTCCTCCCGCTTGAGGAAGATGCGTGCGCCGCCGCAGGCTGCCGCGAGGCGCTTCGCCTCGTACAGGGCGGTGGGCCGGCCGACGTAGTCGCGCAGCAGGCCGAGGTACTCGCGCGTGAACGACGGGTCGCGGCGCGCCTCTTCGTAGGCGCGGGTCAGGGCCTCGAGCGGCTCCACGAGCGTTTCGGGCACGAACCGCCCGCCGAACTCCCCGAAGTAGCCGCCTGGATTGGGGTCGCGGCGACCCCACTCGATCGCGTGCGCCGTCATGCCTGCCCTCCTGCCTGCCGCACGGCCGCCACGAAGCGGCGCACGCGCTCGGCATCCTTGATGCCGGGCGACGCCTCGACGCCTGACGACACATCCACCCCGTGCGGCGCCACCCGGGCAATCGCCTCGGCCACGTTCTCCGGTGACAAGCCGCCCGAGAGGATGACCGGCCGACGACGTGCGACGCGCGCCGCCACTTCCCAGTCGGCCGGCATGCCAGTGCCTCCCTTCGACTCAGGCGCGTCGGCGTCGAGCAGGACGATCGCCTCGGGGTAGGCGTCCACCACCGATTCGTCGAAGCGCGGCCCCACGCCGAACGCCTTGATGACCGGCCGTGCCATCTGCCGGCACACCTGGGGCGTCTCGGCGCCGTGCAACTGCACGAAGTGCAACCCCACCTGTGACGCCACAAGCCGCACCTTCTCCACCGCCTCGTCCACGAAGACACCGACGGTGGCCACGCCGGCCGGCAGCGCGCCCGCGATGCGGCAGGCGCGGTCGACGTCCACCGACCGCCGGCTGTGCGGCCAGAAGACCAGGCCGATGGCGTCAACTCCAAGCGAAGCGGCCAGCCTCGCATCCTCCTCCCGTGTGACACCACAAATCTTGAGCCACATACACCTGCCTCGACCGGACGACGGAAGATCACAAAGAACACAAGACGTTAATTGCCGTAGCGGCAAGCGCTTCCTTGGTTGCGGCCTTCGGGGGCCGACCTCGACGAAGTCGAGGCCGGCCGGGCGGGCAACCATCACGCGCAATTCGAGGCCGTCCGTTGTCAACCGCATCCTTCGTGTCCTTTGTGTCCTTTGTGGTTCAAACCCTGGTTCCGATCAACTCCTGGAGCGCGGCTCCCGGATCGGCAGCGGTCACCAACCGCTCGCCGACGAGCAGCGCGTGGTAGCCGCACGCGTGCAGTCGCAGCACGTCATCGCGCGTCCTGATGCCGCTCTCCGCGACGGCCGTGACGTCGGGAGGCAGGCGCGCCGACAGGCGGACGCTCGTATCGAGGTCCACCTCCATCGTCCGCAGGTTGCGGTTGTTGACACCGACCAGCGTGGCGCCCGCCTCGAGGGCCCGCTCCAGTTCGCCTTCGTCGTGCACCTCGACGAGCGCGGCTAGGCCGAGCGAGCGCGCCATGCTGATGAGCGAACCGGGTTCCGCGCCCAGGACGGCGGCAATCAGGAGCACGGCGTCGGCACCGGCCGCCCGCGCCTCGACGAGCTGGTAGCGGTCGAGCACGAAGTCCTTCCTCAGCACCGGGAGACTGGTGGCCGCGCGGACGGCCGCGAGGTCGTCAATCGAGCCACCGAAGTGCGGCTCATCGGTGAGCACCGAGAGGGCCGCCGCCCCGGCACGCTCGTAAGCGCGCGCGATTGCCGCCGGATCGTACGCTGCCCGCAGCAGCCCTTTCGAGGGCGAGCGGCGCTTGCACTCCGCGATGATCACCGGGCACGAGCTGGAGCGGAGGGCGGCGGCAAACGCCTCGCCCCTCGGCTCGCGCCGCCAGGCCGCACGCTCCACCGCCGCGGCCGGCACGCGGCGCCGGCGCTCCTCCAGCGACCGCCTCGCCGCGCGGACGATCTCGTCGAGCAACCCGGCCGCTCTCGTCGCGTTCATCACGCGTGCTCCCCGGCTCCGTCTTCGTGTGAGAGCCGCGCCATCAGCACGAGCGTGCGCTTCGCATCGCCACGGGCCATCGCACGGCGCGCCATCTCTGTTGCCTCAGCGAGGCTGCCCGCGCGCCCCGCGACGAACAGCGCGGCGCCCGCGTTCATGGCGACGACGTCGCCTGCCGGGCCCGGCACGCCGTCGAGAACGAGCTGCGCGATCCGGACGTTTTCGGCGACGCCGCCGCCCGCCAGCGCCTCGGGCGGAGCAGGCCGCAGGCCGAAGTCGGAGGGGTGCACGTAGAAGCTGTTCACCGCGCCGTCGCGGCACTCAGACACCTTCGAGTACCCGGCCGTGGACAGCTCGTCGAGGCCGCCCTCGCCGTGCACCACCCACGCGCGGCGGCACTCGAGCGCCGCAAGCGCGCGGGCGACCAGTCCGGTCAGCTCGGGCCGGGGAACGCCGAGCAGCTGGTGCGACGGCCGCGCCGGGTTGGTGAGCGGGCCCAGCAGGTTGAACGCCGTCCGCATCCGCAGCTCGCGCCTGACCGGCGCTGCGTGCCGCATCGACGGGTGGAAGGAGGGGGCGAACAGGAAGGCGATGCCGGCTTCCTCGAGGCAGCGCGCCACCTGCCTGGGTGAGGCCGAGAGGTTGACGCCCAGGGCCTCGAACAGGTCGGCGCTGCCGCAGGCACTCGAGACCCCGCGGTTGCCGTGCTTGGCGACGCGGACGCCGCAGGCGGCCACGACGATCGACGCCAGCGACGAGATGTTGAACGTGCCCGAGCGGTCGCCCCCGGTCCCGCACAGATCGACGAGCGGGCCCGGGGCCGCGCCTGGCGCGGGACCGAACGGCAGGGGCACGGCGTGCTCGCGCATCGCGCGGGCCAGGCCGGCGATCTCGGCGGCGCGGGGCCCTTTCATCTCGAGGCCGACGAGCAGCCCCGAGATCTCGACGGGCGTCGCCTGCCCCTCCATGATGGCGTTCATCGACGCGATCGCCTGCTCGGTGGTGAGGTCGTGGCGCCGGCCGAGCCGCTCGAAGACCTCCGCGAACATACCTGCCTCCTCCCTGATCACATCGCGAGGAAGTTGCGCAGCAGGCGGACGCCTGCCGCCGTGAGGATTGACTCGGGGTGGAACTGCACGCCGTGGATGGGCAGCGCGCGGTGGCGGAGGCCCATGATGGCGCCGTCCCCCGTGGCGCGCGCGGTGACCTCCAGCTCCGCCGGCAGCCCGGCGTCGGCCACGACGAGTGAGTGGTAGCGGCCGGCGGCGAACGGGCCGGGCAGGCCGGCGAACACGCCGGTCCCGTCGTGCTCGACGAGCGAGGCCTTGCCATGAACCGGCCGCGTCGCGCGCACCACGCGGCCGCCGAACGCGAGGCCGATGGCCTGGTGCCCGAGGCAGACACCGAGGACCGGGACGTTGGCCCTCCGGACGAGATCAAGCGTGGCGCCCGCGCCCTCGGGCCGTCCCGGGCCGGGCGAGACCACCACGTGAGTCGGACGAAGCGCGAGCATCCCGGCGGCGTCGAGCGCGTCGTTGCGCAGCACCGTCACGCGGGCGCCGAGGGCGCCGAGGCACTGCACCAGGTTGTAGGTGAACGAATCGTAGTTGTCCACGACCAGGACCATCGCTGCCTCCTACCACTCGTTCGACGCGGCGGCCTCGAGCGCCTGCAGCAGCGCCCGCGCCTTCGCGCACGACTCTTCGTACTCCGCCGCGGGATTGGAGTCGGCCACGATGCCGGCGCCGGCCTGGACCGAGGCGCGGCCCTCCTCCAGCACCACCGTCCGGATCGCGATGCAGAAGTCGAGGTTTCCGGCAAAATCCACGTATCCGACGCCGCCCGCATAGACGCCGCGGCGCGACGGCTCGATCGCGTCGATGATTTGCATGGCGCGGATCCTGGGCGCGCCCGACACGGTGCCGGCCGGGAAGCAGGCGGCGAGGGCATCGAGCCGATCGCGGCCGGGGGCCAGCCGCCCCTCGACGACCGACACGAGGTGCATCACGTGCGAGTAGCGCTCGATCCCCATCAGCTGCGCCACGCGCACCGAGCCGTACTCGCAGACGCGCCCGAGATCGTTTCGCCCGAGGTCCACCAGCATCACGTGCTCAGCACGCTCCTTCTCGTCCGCGGCCAGCTCTGCGGCCAGGCGGGCATCCTCTTCCTCGTCGCGGCCGCGCGGGCGGGTGCCGGCAATCGGGTGCGTCTCGACCCGGTCGCCCTCGACGCGCACCAGCATCTCGGGCGAACCCCCGGCAACCGCCGTCCGTCCCGCCCGGACGAAGAACATGTACGGCGAGGGGTTGATGTGGCGGAGTGCGCGGTAGACGCGGAAGGGATCCACGGCGGTCTCGACGTCGAACCGCTGCGAGAGGACGGCCTGGTAGATGTCGCCCTCGGCGATGTGGGCCTGCACGGCGCGGACGCCGCGCTCGAACTCCTCGCGCGACACGTTCGGGCGCGGCACCAGGGGTGACACCGCAGGCGGCTCGGGCGTGGACACCTCGCGCGCCAGCTCGCGCTCGAGAAAGTCGATCCGGGCGCACGCGAAGCGGTACAGCGCCTGGAGGTCGGCCCCGGGGGTCACCCGGGCGTTCGCGATCACGAGGATGCGGTGCCGGACGTGGTCGAACGCCAGGATCGTGTCGAACACCATGAAGACGGCCGGGATGGGACCCTCGCCCGCGCGGCGAACGGCCGGCTCGAACCAGCCGGCGGCGTCATAGCCGAGGAAGCCGACCGCGCCGCCAGTGAAGCGTGGAAGCCCGGGCACCGACGGGGAGCGGTACTCCCCCATCACGCGCCTCAACTCCTCGACGATGGTGTGGGCAGACACCTTCGTCTCGCCGGCCTGCTCCAGCACCGTGCGGTCGCCGTCGGCGCGGAGCACGAGCAGCGGGTCCTTGCCGAGAAAGGAGTACCGGGCCACGTGCTCGCCGCCCTCGACGCTCTCGAGCAGGAACGCGTAGTCGGAGTACTCGGCGACCTTGAGGAAGGCCGAGACGGGGGTCAGCAGGTCGGCCATCAGCTCCTTGCAGACCGGCACGAACGAACCCTCGCGTGCCAGCCGGGCGAACTCCTCGAAGGTGGTCATGGTCATAACCGGCGATCCCTGTTTCTGCCGTACAAACAAAAAGCCCCTTCAGCGCTGTCCGCTGAAGAGGCTCTTGAGAACGCTCTGCTCGAGTTGTGTCTACACGGGCCCCTCAGTGGATGGAGTTCCGCCACCACCACGAAGAGGACGCGCTGCCGGCGGCCGCGCTCCCGCGCAGATCGACGCCGAGGCCGGCGGGCAGGGCCGGCAGGCAGGGCGACGAGCAGAGGCGGAAGCGGATCGTCACGGTCAAACCCGAGTGCTCGAACGGTAGCAGCGACGGGCCGGGGTTGTCAACTGCCGGGGCCTCGCCCCGGAGCTAGCAGGCCGCTGAAGAACCGCGGCCTGAAATGCAAGAGGGAAAAATGTAGAAACATGCCCTTTCTTCATTCTCCATTTTTCCTATTGCATCGCAGGCTTCTTTCTTCACAGCAACCTGCTAGATTCCCGGCGTGGTGCTGCCGGCAACCTCGCGCAGCCGGCGGCGATCGCGTCGGTCTCCCAGCAGCCTGGCCAGCGCCACGACCGCACCCGCCACGATGCCGGCCGCGATGGCCTGCGGCGCGGTCATGAGCACCCGGCTGCCCTCTTTCACTTCGGCGTTCGCCGCCAGCAGGATTCCGATCAGGCCTCGCTTCACCTCGGCCCGCCCGGCCACCATGACCGCGCAGCCGCCCTGCTCGACCTCGAGCTTCCGCAGGCCAATCATGCACTGCCCGCCTCCCTGCTCGATCTCCAGTTCGTCCCTGGCGATGAGGAAGGCGCCGCCGCCTTGCTTGACCTCGACGTCGTGGCCGTAGACCACCGGGAAGAAACCCCGGTGTGCCCGGACCACGGCCTCTTCCCGCACGCCCTCGCCGCCCTTGTCCTGTTCCCTGCCGCCCTCCGCCATCGACGAGCCTGCTGCTTCGGCCATGAGCTCTCCTCTCTCTCCTTCATCCATCCGTGCCGGTTCCGAGCCGGCGCCGCTCACGTCACGCGCCGCTCGTTGCCCTGCGAGCCCTGCTGCCTGTCGGCGGGCACCACGCTCACCCGCCCGTCGCCCTCCATGCACGCCATCTTCACCTCCTTGATGTCGAGCACGCCCTGCTCGCGCAGCTGGGACAGCAGTTCCTCCTCGCTGATCAACTCGCGCCGCATGTTCTGGCGCAGCAGCCTGCCGTCCCGGATGAGGGGCAGTGGCGGAGGGTGAACGAGACGGTTGAGCACCGGGATCCTGTAGCCCAGCCAGTCGAGCATATGGCTCCAGAAGATGATGACGGCCACCAGGAGCAGCCCGTCAGGGATCGACTGGTAGTCGTCGGCCATCGCGTTTTGAGCCGCGTCGGCTATCAGGACGATGACGAGGAGGTCGGTGATGCCGACCGTCCCGGCCTGCCGCTTGAGGACGAAGCGCAGCAGCAGGAACAGGCCAAGATAGACTGCGGTGCCTCGAAGGATGATCTCGAGCCACGGCGTCTCGAACGCGAAGACCTGCCCCCAGTCAACCTCCATCAAGGCCAGCCCGGCATTCCGGACGAAGCGTCACGGACAACACGTCAAAAGGTTCATGCGAAGGCGGTGCCGCCGGGCGACGCGGGCTGAAAGGCCGCGCCGGAACTCCCCTTGCTACATTCCCCGGCGGTACAAGCCGATGGCCCTTCCCCTCGAGGATTACGCGATCATCGGGGATACCCAGACGGCCGCGCTGGTGGGCCGCGACGGTTCCATCGACTGGCTCTGCCTGCCCCGCTTCGACGCCCCCGCCTGCTTCGCGGCCTTGCTGGGCACTCACAACCACGGACGCTGGCTCATCGCGCCGGCTGGGGGAGGTCGTGCCGTCTCGCGCCGCTACCTCGAGGATTCGCTCGTGCTCTGCCAGGAGTTCGAAACGCGCGCGGGGCGGATGCGCGTCATCGACTTCATGCCGCCGCGCGACCGGGAACCCGACCTCGTCCG
Source organism: Vicinamibacterales bacterium (assembly GCA_029974175.1). GTDB lineage: Bacteria > Acidobacteriota > Vicinamibacteria > Vicinamibacterales > Fen-181 > JARKSS01. Next base: position 6,630 of record JARKSS010000312.1, on the reverse strand, counting down.
CCTGATCGAGGGCGTTCAGGGGTCTGTGACCGTCGAGATGGAGCTGGTGATCCGGTTCGACTACGGCTCGATCGTCCCCTGGGTCCGCTCGATGGACGGGAGGCTGTTCGCCATCGGCGGCCCGGACGCGCTGAGCCTCTGGCCCGGCGTCGCGACCGAGGGACGCGACCTCACCACGCACGCGACCTTCGAGGTCAGGGCGGGTGAGCAGGTGACGTTCGTTCTCGCCTGGCACCCGTCGCACGAGGAGCTCCAAAACCCGGCGCCCGACGCCGCCAAGGCCCTCACCGACACGCTGTCCTGGTGGCGCGACTGGACGCGCCACTGCACCTACCAGGGACCCTGGCGCGAGCAGGTGCTCCGCTCGCTCGTCACGCTCAAGGCACTGACCTACGCGCCCACGGGGGGGATCGTCGCCGCGCCAACGACCTCGCTTCCCGAGAAGCTTGGCGGTGTGCGCAACTGGGACTACCGCTACTGCTGGATTCGCGATGCGACCTTCACCCTCTTCGCCTTGAGCATCGGCGGCTATCTCGAAGAGGCGGCGGCCTGGCGCAACTGGCTGCTGAGGGCCGTGGCGGGAGACCCGGCGGATCTGCAAATCCTCTACGGTCCTGCGGGTGAGCGGCGGCTCCCGGAGTTGGAGCTCCCGTGGCTGCCCGGCTACGAGGAGTCGCGCCCGGTCCGGGTCGGGAACGCGGCCTCGGGACAGCTGCAGCTCGATGTCTATGGCGAGATGATGGACGTGCTGGACGTGGCGCGTCGAGCCGGCTTGCCTCCCGACCGCGACGCGTGGGCCCTGCAGAAGGCGATGCTGCGACACCTCGAGAAGATCTGGCGTGCGCCCGACGAGGGCATCTGGGAGGTGCGCGGCCCGCGGCGCCACTTCACGCACTCGAAGGTGATGGCGTGGGTCGCGTTCGACCGGGCGGTGACGGCGGCGGAAGAAGCCGGCCTCGACGGTCCGGCGGACCGCTGGCGGGCGCTGCGCGCCGAGATCCACGACGAGGTGTGCTCGCGCGGGTTCGACGTCGGGTTGAACGCCTTCACCCAGTACTACGGGTCGAGAATCCCGGACGCGAGCCTGCTGATGATTCCGCTCGTCGGCTTCCTCCCTGCGCGAGATCCCCGCGTCGCCGGCACCGTTGCGTTGGTCGAGCGAGGCCTGCTGCGTGACGGGTTCGTGCACCGCTACCCGATCGAGGAGCGGCAGCAGGAGGTGGACGGCCTGCCGGCCGGTGAGGGGACCTTCCTGCCCTGCTCGTTCTGGCTCGCCGACAACTACGTTCTGGCGGGCCGCTACGACGAAGCACGCGCCCTCTTCGAACGCCTGGTCGGCGTCGCCAACGACGTGGGGCTGCTTGCGGAAGAGTACGACGTCGGCGCCCGGCGGCTCGTGGGCAACTTTCCCCAGGCGTTCTCCCACGTCGGGTTGGTGAACACGGCGAGGAACTTGGCGCGGGCGCACGGCCCGGCCGAGAGCCGTGGCGAGGGTCGCGGGGCCGTACCGAAAGCGTGAAGAACGTCACGTTTCCGGGACGGCCCCACGTGGCCGGGGCGACCACGAGGGTCGCCTTTACTTCAGTTCGGAGATCTTGATGGGCGTGCGCTCCTTCGCGCTGAGCAGCGCCGCCTCGAGCACGCGCTGCGTCTCGTAGGCGTCGGCGAAGTCGGGCACCGGGACCACGGGTTTCCGGCGGGCCAGCACGTGCATGATGTCGGCCGCCTGGTTCACGAAGCCGTGCTCGTACCCGAGGATGTGCGCGTCGGGCCACCACGCCCCGACGTACGGATGATTCCCTCCCGAGGTGACGATGATGTGCCGCCACGAAGCGGTCTTGGGATCCTCGGTGTTGTCGTAGAAGTCGAGGTAGTTCATGTCCTCGAAGTTGAACCGCAGGGCCCCCTTCTCGCCGTGGATCTCGAACCCGTTGCGGTTCTTGTAACCGGTGGCCAGGCGCGTCGCCTCGAAGCTGGCCACCGCCCCCTTCCGGAACCTCGCCAGGAACAGCACCGCGTCGTCCACGTCCACGCGCCCCTTGGCCCGGCTCTTCGTCTTCTGGACGATGCCCCCGGTGGCGCCGGCCGAGGCGAGCGGGCGCTCCTTGATGAAGGTCTCGGCAATCGCGCCGGTCACCTCGACGATCTCGTCGCCGGTGACGAAGCGGGCCATGTCCACGATGTGGGCGTTGAGGTCGCCGTGGGCGCCGCTGCCGGCCAGCTTCTTCTGGAAGCGCCAGGCCAGCGGGGTGTCGGGGCCGCCCCAGTCCTGGAGGTACACGCAGCGCACGTGGTAGATGCGGCCGATCCGGCCTTCCCTGACGAGCTGGTACGCGAGCGCCACCGCCGGAACCCGCCGGTAGTTGTACCAGACGAAGGTCGGCACCTTCGCCTGCTTGGCCGCCTCGACCATCTTCCGGGCGTCGGCCAGTGTGCCCGCCAGGGGCTTCTCGGTGGCGACCGGCTTGCCGGCCTCGAGCGCCGCCAGCGCGGGCTCCATGTGCATGTAGTTCGGCGTCACGATGTCGACCAGGTCGATCTCCTCGCTGCGAACCGTCTTCTCCCAGTCGGTGCTGCAGTGCTGCCAGCCCCAGCGCGAGGTGAAGGCGTTGCAGTCCTCGTTCTTCATGCCGAACGACGTGTGCATGACCGGGACGGCCGGAAGGTTGGTGAAGAACTTGGCCACCTTCAGGTAGGCGTTGCTGTGGGTGCGCCCCATGAAGCCCTGCCCGATCAAGGCCACGTTAACGGTCTTTGCCATCGGTCCTGCCTCCTTTGACTGTGCGATGCGCCGCGAGGACGCGTCGATTATCGTCCCTCACCGGCCGAGCTTCAACACCCAGGCCGGCTGCGTGCGCAGCGCCTCGGGCAGCTCGGGCAACTCGATCGACACGCCGTCGCCCTCGGCGCTGAAGCGCAGCGGAGGCGGGGACCCGAGCAGGGTCACCGACTTCACGCCGCTCACCTCCTTCACGGTGAAGCGGCGCCCCGGCCAGCGCGGCAGGATCGCGTAGACGTCGTTGCCCTTGGCGGTGAAGAACGCCTCGATCGCCGCCTTCCCTGTTTCCGGCGGTGCGACGAGCGCCATGACATCGTAGGCAGCCGAGTACTCCTTGCCGTACTCGACCTTCGGCACCTGGCCCGCGCTCCACTGCCGCGTGGCGGTCCACGGGCGCGTGCCGTAGATCGCCTCGCCGTTCACTTTGAGCCAGTCGCCGATCTGGATGAGGCGCTCCTCCATGATGACGGGGATGGTGCCGTTGGCGTCGGGCCCGATGTCGAGCAGCAGGTTGCCGCCGCGGCTCACCAGGTCGATCAGCATGATGACCAGCTCGCGGCCACTGCGGTAGTGCTCGAGGCGCTCGGCCCGGTTGTAGCCGTAGCTGAATCCCATGCCGCGGCTTTCCTCCCAGGGATGCTCCATGCCGCTCATGCCGGGCGTGTACTCGGTGGTCCAGTAGCCGCCATGCCTGTGCCGCGAGTCGCTGCCCCACCGGTCGTTGATCACCACCTCGTCGCGGACGGGCGACTCGTTGAAGAGCCAGGCGAGCAGCTCGGGGCTTCGCCACTCGGACGAGGGAAGGTCCCACTCCCCGTCGCTGAAGATGATCGACGGCCGGTAGCGCGTCACCAGGTCCTTGAACTGCGGGAAGCCGTGCTCGCGCACGTACCGCGGCTTGTCCGTCAGCCACACCGGGTTGTACCACTCGTAGAGCGAGTAGTAGTACCCCATCCGCAGCCCCTTGCGACGCACCGCCTCGGTCAGGTCGCCGAGCACGTCACGCTTCGGTCCGATCTCGACGGCGTTCCACGGCCGGCCCCAGATGGCCGACGCCTCCCTGCTGGGCCAGAGCGCGAAGCCCTCGTGGTGCTTCGAGGTGAGGACGACGTAGCGGGCGCCCGAGCGGGCGAAGACGTCGGCCCAGTGATCCGGGTCGAACAGCTCCGCGCAAAACTGCTTCGCGAATTCATGGTAGGGGAAGTCGGCGCCGTACATCTTCTGGTGGTAGGCCCACGTACCGCGCTGGATCTCGCTGGCCTTCGGGTCGTCGCGGCCGCGCGTCATCGCATTCCAGTACCACTCGGCGTAGGCGAGCTTGCCCGGCAACACCGGAGCGTAGGCCGGCACCGAGTACACGCCCCAGTGGATGAAAATGCCGAACTTCGCGTCGGTGAACCACGAAGGCGTCGGCCGCTTGTCGATCGACTCCCACGTCGGCTGGTAGCCCTGCCCCGCCAGGCCCACGGTGCATGCGAGGACGAGAAGCCCTGTCAGCGCTCTCATGCCACACCCCCTCCAGGGTTGGGCCGGGCAGCGCGTCACGCCCTCACGGCCCGGCCGACAGCCGGCATTCTATCCGGTTCGCTGCCACTCCCGAAAAGGGGCAGGCCCGATCACGCTGCGATCGAGTCCACGATCGGAACCACACAGGACACAAAGGACACGAAGACTCGGGGTGCCGGCTGCCGGCCGTCGGCGGCCCATCGCTTGTCTTCGTTCTCGGTGTTCTTCGTGGTCGAAATCGTCAGTGGAGGGACGGGGAGGAAGGGGGGGCGGGCCGCCCGGCCCGCCCCCAACCGAGGAACGCTCTAGAACACGAAGCGGGCGCCCACGCGCAGACTGCGAGGCGCCTGGTAGGCGATGACGCGCCCGAAGTCGGGGTTGGGCACGCCGAAGCTGACCTCGGTGTAGTTGTCGTAGTCCAGCGGCTCACGCCGGTTGAACACGTTGAACACCTGGGCGATCAGCGTCAGCCGCTGCCGGCCGAGCGGGATCGAGTAGTCGGCGTGCAGGTCGAGCCGGGTGTCCCACGGCGTCCGGTCTCGGAAGCCGTCCACCGTCTCGAACCCGGCGCCGCGCGGCGTCTCGGGGATCTCGCCGGCGTTGTCGTAAACCGGGTTCGACGCGAGCGCTGTCAGCGGCGTGCCCGACAGCGCCGTCAGGCCGGCGCCGAAGTTCAGTCCGAAGTCGAACAGGTAGTTGCCGTACACCTTGATCGAGTGCCGCCGGTCGAGCGGCAGCGGCCCCTGGCCCGCTGCGCCAAGGAACCGGATGTCGCCGCGGAACCCGAGCGGCCCGCCGAGCAGCGTGTAGCTCGGGTCGTTGGTCGGGAAGTCGAAGAGCGAGGTGATCGCCGGGTCGGACTGCCCGTTGTCGTTGCGGAAGAACCCCTCGAAGGTCCCCTCGAGCCAGGCCAGCCGGTACGACGACTGGAGGCCCCACCGGTTGGCAAACCGCTTCTCGATGGTGAAGGTCACCGCGTCGTAGTCGTGGATGGCCTCCTCGAACGACGCGCCGTACTTCTCCTGGAACGCCACCGGCGTGCCGGTGTCGGGGTTGGTGATGAAGTACTCCACGCTGGCCAGCTGGTCGCCCGGCTCGAGGAAGTACGCCACCACCGGCGCCTGGCCGATGTCCTCCAGGATCCGCCCGAAGGTCCGGCGCTGGTAGTTGACGCCGACGCTGAGCAGCGGCAGGACCTCGAACTCGGTGCCGACCAGCCACTCGTCGGAGTAGGTGGACTTCGAGTCGGGGTCGAAGTCCGCGGGGCTCAGGCCCGCCAGCAGGAGGTGCTGGGTCGTCCCGGCAGCCTGGACGCCGTCAGGCACCGGCTGCGTCAGCGCCTCGTCGAAGTAGTCGGCACGGGTGGCGCCCGCGTCGGCCGAAAGCGCCCGCGCCGCGAGGTCGTTCGGCACCTTGGCGTAGTAGCGCCCCCAGTTGCCGAAGACCTTGAGGCGACCCTCTCCCGTCGGGTCCCACACCGCGCCGATGCGCGGTGCCCAGTTGCCGTCCCACTGGTGATCGGCCAGGTTCCCCACCAGCTTCTGCTGCTCGTAGCGGATGCCCGGCTTGATCGTCAGGGTGCGATGCACCTTCCACGTGTCCTGCACGAAGAAGCTCGTGTACCGCTGCTCGGTCGCCCGGACGTTGGTCAGGTTCGCCCGCGTCACGCGGTAGACCCGCCCGAACGTCGGGTCGGGCAGCACCGTGACGCTGGCGCCCGTCGCCGTCGGCTCGCCGTTCGGCAGGATGAAGGTCGGCCCGGTCCGCCCCACGATGTTGTCGTACGTGATGTCCTCGTAGAGGAACCCGCCGCGCAGCTCGTGGTCGCCCAGGATGTAGGTCGCCTTCGCCTGGTACTGCAGGTTCTCGCCCTCGTTGTTCTCGAAGAACCCGATCCCGCCGAAGCGGAGGTTCGGTGTCGTCGTGGTGTCGATGATGGAGTACTCGTTGAGCGAGGGCCGCTCCTCGATCGTGTTGGTGGCGCGCGAGAACGACGCGCTCACGAGGAACGTCGGGGTGAGGATCCCCTCGTACCTCACCGTCTGGTTGTGCCCGCCGAAGTCCAGCTCGCTGAAGCGGGACGTGAGGTTCTCGCCGAGCAGCGCGCTGCGGCGCTGCGGCCCGTTCTTACCCTCGGATGGGTCGCCGAAGACCGAGACGTCGAAGCGGTGCGCGTCGCCCGCCTGGAACGTTCCCTTGGCCGAGTACGACGTGATGTTCCGCTTGCGGTCCACCGGCCCCTGGTCGCGCAGCGGGAAGCCCTCGGGCGCGATCAGGCCGGTCCGCTCCCACGAGCGATCGATCGCCCCGAAGAAGAAGACCCGGTCGCGGACGATCGGCCCGCC